>JAUJMG010000101.1 GCA_030446955.1 Thermomicrobiales bacterium | reverse complement strand
CGAATTCGGTGGTCGAGGCCCGTGGCCTGGTGGCCTGTGCCGAGGAACGGGGACGCGTACTGATGGTGGGCCACACCTTCTTGTTCAGCCCTCGGGTGGAGCGCATGAGGGAGTACCTGCGAGAGGGCAGGCTGGGCACAGTCCAGTACGCCACCTCGTCCCGCCTGAACCTCGGGCTCCACCAGCGGGACGTGGGAGTGATCTGGGACCTGGCCCCCCACGACTTCTCCATCCTGTTCCATCTCCTCGGCGAGTTCCCACTCTCGGCCCAGACCTCGGGACGCTCTGTCGTGCAGTCGGGCTCCCTCGATGTGGCGTTCGTCAACCTTTCCTTCGCTTCCGGTGTCGTCGCATCGGTCGACGTCTCCTGGTTGGCACCTCGAAAGACGCGCAGCACCGTCTTGGTCGGCGATCACCAGATGATGGTCTACGACGACCTCAACAACGAGGAGCCGGTCAAGATCTACGACAAGGGCGTGGTCATCCCCGATCCTGAAGGCTTCGGTGAGCACCAGCTCACCTACCGCCACGGTGACGTGCTGGCACCCTTCATCCCCCCTCGCGAGCCCTTGGCCCAGGAGCTGGCTCACTTCCTGGCGTGCATCGACGGAACCGAAACCTGCCGCTCCGACGGCTACTTCGGCCTCCACGTGGTGGAGGCGCTGGAGGCGGCCGAGCGGTCTTGGCAAGAGGGTGGGCTACCTGTGGCTATTGACACGGCGGTGCCTCGTGCAAGCGGAGCCAGCTACACGAGACAGCCCCTGGCTTCGTGACCGGCGGCATCCAGGGTGTGAACGGCGTCGAGATCCTCGGCCCAGTGGTCGGACTCGAGGAAGCTCGGATCCTCGGCCCATGTGTTTTGGGTCATCCCACCGCCGATCCAGACGAGGAACCGCTGGTGCTCGAGCGGGGCGTAGTCGTGCGAGCCTATGCCGTGTTGTACCAGGGAACCATATTGGGACCAGGGGTCCACGTCGGACACGGAGCGCTGGTTCGCGAGGGAAACATCATCGGTGAAAGCTCGTCGATCGGCTCCGGCGCTCATGTGGAGCCTGGAAACCGGATCGGCAGCCGAACGCGGATTCACTCGGCGGCGTTCCTGTCGTCGGCGGTGGTGGGCGATGACGTCTTCATCGGTCCCCGAGTGACATTCACTGATGACCCCCACCCCCCTTGTCCGCGGTATCTCGACTGCGTGAAGGGGCCGGTGGTGGAAGATGGGGCCAGCATCGGGGCTGGTGCAACGCTGCTCCCGGGCGTGGTGATCGGTGCCGGCGCTCTGGTCGGCGCCGGGTCGGTCGTAACCCGCTCGGTCGCCCCTGGGGAGGTGGTCGTCGGTAACCCAGCACGGCCGCGCGGTCGGCGGGACGAGATGGATTGCTTCGCCGGTCACTACGAGCGGGCGTACGCCTGGACAGGGGTACGCAGCTGATCCGCGGCGAGTCAACGGCCGGGCTGAGCAAGCACAGTGACTGAGAGGACTTCGTGGCAAGGACTTGTTTGATCCGTCAGGGCCACGTTCCTCTGGACACCCGCGTTCGACGGGAGATCAGTGCTCTCCTCGAGGCGGGCCACGAGGTGGATGTCATCTGCCTGAGGAGTCAGGGGGAACCGCGCTACCATCATTCGGGAGCGCTCAAAATCTGGCGATTGTCGCTCCAAAGGCGCCGCACGGGGCCGGTCCGCTACTTCCTCGAGTACGCAGGCTTCTTCATCCTTGCTGCCGCGCTGGTCAGCGCCTTGCATCTGCGCCGGAAGTATGACGTCGTGCAGGTCAACTCGTTGCCCGACCCGCTGGTGTTCGCAGCGTTGGTGCCCCGAATGTTGGGCGCTCGGGTTCTACTCGACCTCCATGAGTGCATGCCCGAATTCTTCGCCAGCAAGTACGGGACCGCTCCTAGCCACCCCATGGTGAGGCTCCTCGCCCATCTCGAGCAGGCAAGCATTCGTTTTGCCGACGCCGCCATCACCTGCACCGATCAGATGCGGGACGTGTTCCTGGCTCGAGGCGCACCCGAAGACCGAGTATCAGTCGTTTTCAATGGGTCTGACGAGTCGATCTTCGATCACCGACGGCACCGGAACCGCGAGCCCGATGCGGAGTTCCGGCTTGTCAGTCATGGTTCGCTCGAAACGCGCTACGGACTCGACACCATCATTCGCGCAGTGGCCCTCCTAGGGGAGGAGATTCCGGGCCTGAGGCTGAGCATCTACGGAGACGGTTCGGCGTCGGCCGAGCTCCGTGGTCTTACGGAGGAGTTGAGAGTCGGCGGCTCCGTTTTCTTCAGTGACGGCTTCGTCCCCGTCGAGGAGCTCGTGCAGGGGATCGCCGAAGCTGACGCTGGGGTGGTGGCCATGCGAAGAGACGCCTTTCGAGATCTCACGCTGTGCAACAAGATGTACGACTTCATCGCCATGCGGAAGCCGGCCATCGTGTCGCGGACCCGCTCAGTCGAGGCCTATTTCGATGAGTCGTGCTTCGTGCTCTTCACGCCTGGCGATGAGTTCGATCTCGCTCGAGGGATCCGGACCCTCCACCAACATCAGCACCTAGGTGCTGAGCTGGCGGCCCAGGCATACCGAACGGCCGCCCCCCACGGGTGGGCCCGGCAACGGGAGCGGTATCTTGCCGTGGTGAACCAGCTCGTCAGGAGCTCGGAGGTCGCCCGGACGGCGGGTCGACCAGCCCAGCCGGCGGAGCAATCCGGTGCCGAGACGGTGCTACTCGTCACGAGCTTCCCCGGTCAGCCGTCCGTCGCCGAGCTGGCAGCCCAGTCGGCCGCAGGCCGGCGCCCGCGTCGTGCCTACGTAGAAGTGGCCAGGTTGCTGGACGCCAAGGTGATCGACAGCCACCACATGGCCACCAGCGCAAGGTGGCTCCCTCGGTGGCTGGTTGGAACGATCAGCATGCCCGCTGGCCAGGTCTGTGAGGCGCTTCTCGGAGGCTCCCAGGCGCATACGATCTGCGCGTGGGCGGACCGGCTGGGCGTGCCGCTGGCTCTGGTCGCGAAGCTCGGACGTCGGCCTCTCGACCTGGTACTCGTGTCCGATTGGCTGTCGCGGCCCAAAAAGGCGGTGCTGATCCGGACGTTTCGGGCCCACACCAAGCTACGGGCGATACTCAACTCCAGCAGTGTCCAAAGGCAGATCGCCATCGAACGTCTCGGCGTCCCCCCGGAGAAGCTTCACCTCGTCCCCTTGCCGGTGGACGAAACGTTCTGGCGGCCCGGCCCGGACTCGGGCGAGAACCTGATCTGCGCAGTGGGCATGGAAGCTCGCGACTATCCGACCCTCATGGAGGCAGTCCGAGGGATGGAGGTCGACGTGGAGTTGGCGGTCGGCACGATTGTGCTGGCTCAGGGCAGCGCAGGCGCATCTGACGTCGACAGCGGCGCTGACCCGGCGCGATTCGACCTGCTCCGTCGGAGCTTCGGTCACCGCTTCCTTCGTGAGGGGATGCAGGCGCTCGAGCGTGAGGGTCTGCCACCAAACGTGCGGCTGCGAAAGCAACTCAGCCCCCTCGAGCTGCGGGCGCTCTACGCCCGCTCGCGTCTCGTGGTCGTTCCCCTCCACGACGTCGATTCCGACTGCGGCATGAGTACGATCATCGAGGCGATGGCCATGGCTCGGCCCGTCGTGGTTACCCGTACCACCGGGCAGGTCGACGTGGTGGTTGACGGCGTGCATGGGATCTACGTTTCCCCCCGCGATCCCGCTTCCCTGCGCAGGGCCATCGGATACCTCCTCAACCATCCTGACGAGGGTCGTCGGATGGGCCGGGCCGGCCGAGAGTTGATCGAGCAACGCCACACGCTCGACGCCCATGTCGAGCTACTGATTCGGCTGCTTAGGCCGGCCGGTCAAGCTCCCCCGTGAGTTTCCCAGTTGTGTTGCCCCGCCGCCAGTGGGGCCTCAAGGGTGCGGGTGGCCCGAACGGGGGCCGCAGCGTGGCGGCGTGGCTGACGGTCTCGCTGGTACTGGTCTTGTTGGGGCCGGTGCTGGCCGTGGCGCCTTTGCTCGGTGTCGTGGCAATCACCGCATTGACGCTGCTGGTCCTCACCTTTCTGCATCCACCGATGGCTGCGTACATCCTCTTGGCCGCCACACCACTGGTGGTGGGAATCAACCGCGATGCGCTCCTTCCTGTCCTGCGGCCCAACGAGGCCCTCGCCGTGCTCTTCGGCTGCGCCTTGATCGCCCGAGGCCTGGTGCAGTTGGCCCATGGCCAAGCCCTGCGGCTCCGGCTGAGGACGACTGACGGCGCCATCCTGCTCCTGCTCTCGACCGGCTCGTTGCTGCCGTTGCTGTGGCTGGTGGTGCGGGGCGAGGTGGTTACCCAGGACGACCTGCTCTACACACTCACCCTCTGGAAGTACTACGCCGTCTACCTCATCGTCCGCACGAGCATCCGGACAGAGCACCAGGCGCAGCGGTGTCTTTGGCTGTGCATGGCGGCCGGCAGCGTGGTGGCTCTGGTGGGCATATTGCAGTCCCTCGACCTCTTCGGAGTTCCCGAGCTGCTCGCCTCCCTCTACGCGCCGGATGGTGACACTGGAGCGCTCGGCATTCGAGGAACCTCAACGGTCGCCCATGCTCAAGCTATGGCGGACATCATGGTGTTCAACCTGGCATTGGCGGCTGGGTTCCTCGTTCGGGGAAGGAGCCGCCATGTGTGGCTTCTCGTTGGTCTTTCGATCCTGTTCGTCTTCGGCAGCCTGGCCTCCGGCCAATTCTCCGGGGCGCTAGGGCTCCTCGTGGGCGTCGTGGCCTGGGGCGTGGTGACCGGGCAACTGCGCCGGGCCTTGCTATGGCTCTTGCCGACCTTGCCGGTAGCGGGACTGGCGCTGTACCCAGTGATCTCTCGCCGATTGAGCGGGTTTTCCTCATCCGCCGGAATGCCAGGGAGCTGGGTGGCGCGCGTCGACAATCTGGAGACCTACGTCCTTCCCGTCCTCGGCCGCGACTTCAACTACGTGCTCGGCGTACGCCCTGCCGCCCGTATCCCACTGCCAGGGACGACCGATGAGTTCATTTTCATCGAGAGCGGCCACGCCTGGTTGCTCTGGGTCGGCGGCTTGCCGTTCCTGTTCGCCTTCGTGGTCTATGTGGTCACGAACCTTCGGGCCACCGCCAGGATCGCCCGCCGTCGAACCGATGCGATCGGCGTCGCCGCCATCGCCGGCTTCGTGAGCCTGGCGGTGATCGCCGTCCTGACTGCCTTCGACCCGCACTTGACGTTACGAGGCGCCGCCGATCTGCACTTCGCCCTGTTGGCCCTGTCCTTCACCGCCACCCGTTCCGACCGTCGGTTCAGCGGGGCATGAACGGCCCGCGCCGCCCGGGGCCACCTACCCCTCGGTCGGAGCCCGACAATGAGGCCGCCGGCGAGTTCCCGGCGGATGGAGCTTCCGACGACACCGCCGGCGACTCTGTGGTCGTTGCCATGTGGACCACGGTGAGTCGGGTGACCGGACTCGCGAGAACGATGGCCGTCGCTGCCGTCCTCGGCCCCACCTATCTCGGGAACCTGTTCCAAGCCACGAACCTGCTGCCTAACCTGGCTTACACCCTCTTGGCGGGAACGCTTTTTTCCACCCTGCTCGTTCCCTCCCTCGTGCGCCAAGCGGCCGGGGGTGATCGGCGTCAGGTCGAACGACTGGCCTCCGGATTTCTCGGGATGGTGACGGTGGTGTTCCTGGTGGTCGCCGTGGTGGTGATCCTCCTCGGGCCTCTCCTCCTGCGACTTCTGGCTTCAGGAGTCGAGGATGCCGTTGCGTCCGAAGGTCAGCGGCGGTTGGGCATGCCGTTGCTGGTCATGCTCATGCCTCAGGTGGTGCTTTACGGGGTCGCCGGTACGGGCGCTGCAGTGATGAACGCACACCGCCGCTTTGCGTTGGCCGCTGCTGCACCGGTGCTGGAGAACTTGGGCGTCGCCACCACGATGGGTGCTCTGGTGGTGTTCTACGGCGGACAGCCTTCGCTGGAGACGGTGGAGGGCCCGGCGTTGGTGCTTCTCGGTCTGGGAACCACTGCGTCGGTGGGCCTGCATGCCATTGTGCTGTGGTGGGGTGCCCGGAGCGTGGGAGTACGCATGGTGCCGCGGGTCGATTGGCGACAGCCCGAGATGCGCGCCCTGGTGCGTCGGATGCTGCCCTCGCTCGGCTCCGCCGCCATCGGCGTGGTCCGAGGCTTCCTCGTTCTGGTCGTGGCGAACCAGGTCGCCGGCGGCGTTGTCGCCTTCCAGCTCGCCCTCGGCTTCTTCTATCTACCCACCGCGCTCGGTGCTCGCCCGGTTGCGGTGGCGCTCCTGCCTCGGCTGTCCAAGCTGTGGCAGACGGGCAAGCTCCAGGCGTTTCACGATGAGCTCATGCAGAGCGTCGCCCTGGTCATCTTCCTGGTTGTCCCCGCCGCCGTGGCCATGGTCGTCCTGGCGGAATCCATCGCCAGCGCCGTCTCCGTCGGAGCCATGGCCGGGAGTGCTGGGGTCACGCTGGTGGCGGCGTCGCTCGCCGGCCTCGGCTTGGGAGTGCTCGGTGACTCTGGATTCGTGGTCGCCACCAATGCCGCCTACGCCCGGGACGATGCCGTCTCTCCCCTTCGCTCCACCGCGCTCGGGACAGCGGTGGCGCTCCCGGTGATGGCGTCGGCGCTCTTCCTCGTCGACGGCACGGCGGTGCTGCTACTGCTGGGTCTCTCCCTGAGTATCGGATACCTGACCGCCACCTGGCATCTGGCAACCCGCTTGCAGGACCAGTTGCCGAGGGGTCGGAATCATCTCCCAGAAACCTTGATCAAGGCCATTGGCGCTTCCGTTGTCATGGTCGTTCCTGCCTACGCCATAGCGGCGAGCCTGCCCGAGGTGATCGATGGTGACCAGCTCGGTCACGTCCTGGGTGTGGTCGTGGCCGCCGGCGTCGGTCTGGCGGTCTATGTCGGACTGCATCGAGTCTGGCGCTCGGAGGAATTGGCACTCTTCACAAGGAGTTGGAGCAGGATCCGTCCTGGGAACCCGGGCTGATCGTCTCCGGACGATCCTCAGGGTACTTAGGTCTTCAGCAGCGAGAGCGTCAGGTCTCCGGGTTTGATGTCGTAGTTGCAGCTGGTCCGGGTCGTCTTGGACCACGCCCAGGGAATGAAGGCATCGACGCCGGCCCGGAACTGAGCATCCGCCTTGGCCTTGAGCTTGTCCCGGCGAACAGCGGTGGTGTTGCATCCGCTGACGCCGTCGGCCGCCGTGATTCCCACTTCGCCGACGATCAAGGGCTTGGCGATGCGCGCCATCTGATCGATCCGTCGCTGGAGGCCGTTCCACTGGTCGCCGGGGATGGGGGAGTCGTCGTGGCCGTAGTCGTGGTAGCTGGCCACGTCGAGACCAGGCGACTGGTGCAGGGTCTCATAGTCGGCGCCCCCAGCACCACACTGGCCACTGCCGATGAGGCCGGAACCCACCAGGTGATTCGGGGCCAGGGAGTGAATCTGTTGCCCGACGGTGTCGAAGAAGGTGCGCAGCGTTGCGGGGGCCGTCGAGGAGCAGTACTGCGAGCCGTCAGAGCGAACAGTCGAGGGGTATGGCTCGTTGATCGGCTCCCAGATGGCCACCGCCGGCGACTTGGCGTACCGGGGGACGATGAGGTTGATCCAGTCCCAGTAGGACATCGGTGTGGATCTGTTTAGGGTGCCGCTGCCGTTGTAGGTGCCGGTGTTGTAGACGTTGCGATAGCCACCGGCGTACCAGTTCTCGTCCTTCTGGGCGGGCATGTCGCAGTCACGCCCCTGATTGCCGATCGTGACGACGAGCTTCTGGCCCGCCCTCTCTGCCGACTGGATCACACGGTCAATGGTCGTGAAGTCGATAGCTCCGGTGTTCTTGTTGAACGCCTGGTGCTGGAACGCCCAGAAACGGGTCAAACTCTGTGGCGCCAAGGAGGCAAAGAACTCGTCGATGTTGGCCTGGCTGTTCGCTTCCCCACAGCCGTAGTTGATGTTGTGGTCCGTTGCCAGGTGGTAGGCGTTGAGACCGTAGGGCCGGTAGGCGACACCGCCGAGGGTCAGCTGACCGCCTTGGCGACTGACGAAGCCCGACGCAGTGACAGGAGGCGGAACGACAGGACTGGTGACCGTGAAGAGCTGGCTCGCCTTGACTGAGCCGGCGGTGGCCGTGACCGCCACGGTGCCGTTCGTTACGGGTACCGACAACGACAGAGAGAACGACCCGCCCCCATTGGCGCGGAACTTTCCCAACTGCGCCGTGCCGAAAGTGATCGTGCCACGCGCTCGAGACGGGAAGCCACCGCCCTTGAGCGTGAAGGAACTGCCCACAGGACCGCTGGCGGGTTCGAGGCTGATCGCGGGGGATACGGCGGCCGAGATGGGGGAAACGAGGAACGAGGCCAGTGCCATTACGACGGCCAGTACCAAGATGAGTCGTTTGATCATGACGGGGTGGGCTCCTCTGAAAGGTGTGGACACACCACCATCGTCTGATGGCCTCACCACCTTTAGCGCGTTCATCGATTCCCGGAAATCTATTGCTCGGCAACGTAGGTTGTGGTAGCGGCGGTGATGCCTTCGGCGGTAGTTGGTCCAGAGGAAACCGCTGACAGGGTGTCTACCCGCCCCCTCCTTGCCTAGCGGAGTCGGCTTGTTGCAGCAAAACCTCGAGTTGCTCCGCCACACGTTCGATCGAGACGCTGGCGGCGCTGGCCAAGGCCCGGCGCCGGGCGGCAGCGGCGATGCCGCGGTTGTCGAAGGCGACGATCAGCATTCTCGCAAGGGCATCGGCGTCGCCGGCGGGGAAGAGCAGAGGGTGGTCATCCTCCAAAACGGCGCGATTCGCAGGGATGTCGGATGCCACAACGACCCTGCCCCAAGCGCAGGCCTCCAAAAGCGCGTTGGACATCCCTTCGGTCAGGCTGGGAAAGACGAAGATGTCTGCACGGGCGAGGAACGGAGTGACATCCTCAACCCATCCGGTGAAGGTAACCGTACGGGCCAGGGACTCCTGCTGGCTGACAAGTCGACGCAGATCGGCCTCCACAGATTGGTGGTCTCCACCGTCCCCCACGAGGGTTAGACGGGCGTTTGGCCACCTCGCCACCACCACCAGCCATGCCTCCAGCAACCGCAGGAGATCCTTATCCTTCGACAACCGGCCTACGAACACCGCGGCAGGGCGGCCGTTGAGCGGTGGTGCCTGTACCCGCTCGACAGGTGTCGGAAGGACGACGATTCGTCGCTGATCCATCACCGCGGACAGTTCACGCGCACCGGCCCTATTCTGTGCCACGAGGTAGGACGCTCTCCTGAGCAGCCGTCGGCGAAACCATCGATCCACCCGGTACGTCGCCTCCGACCACTGCCCTCGCGCCTGGAGGTCTGAGTCCAGGAGGTGGGCGACCTCACCTCCTGCTCCGCTGGTCGTGGCCATGGCCACGTACGGGCGCCCGAGCATGATCGCACACAGCGCCGCGGCCGTTGACGGAGCTACCAGTTGGATCGCCAGAAAGCTGGTGCCGCCTAATCCCAGCAATGTCCCCAGAGGAACAGCACAGGCCAGGAACAACACCGTGCCGGCCCGAGGTCGCTGAAAGCCGGGGATCTCGACGACCGTGAGGGCGCCAGTCCGGGTTAATCGAAACCAATGCCTGCTCGTGGACCGCCCCACCAGGTAAACCCTCCAGCCCCGCGCCGCCAGGCCCGAAGCCAAAAGGTGCGACCGTCTCGGCGCTCCTCCCGGTTCGCCGGGACCGGGGCCGAAGATCACGATGCGATGCGACAACGACTCGGATGACCTCCTTCTTGACTCACGGGCCGCGGCAAGGCCAGGTCGGTGGCACCTTCGAAGCCGCCCTCACCGAACTCTCGGCGCATGCGGTACGGGACGTGATCGTCTGGAGGCATTCAACGCCTTGACCTGGGGTCGATCTCGATGGCCGCGGGTCTCCGGTTGGGGGCTGGCGTAGCCGTAGCCGTAGGTGTTCCCCGCCTCGGTGCGATTTAGCACCGTGCCGACGAGCGGTGCGTCGGCCAGACGGAGGAGTTCGATCGCCCGCCGGAGGTCCTTCTTCGTAGTGATGCCGGCCGCAACAACTAGCAAGGTGGCATCGACCCATGCGGAGAGGGCAGCGGCGTCCGCCACGGGCAGTACGGGCGGGCAGTCGATGACGACAACGTCGCAGTCCTCCCGGATCAGAGCCAGCACCTCGGCGGTCCTTTTGGACGCAAGCACTTCTGAAGGGTTGGGAGGAAGAGGCCCGGCGGTCAGCACCCGGAGGTGGTCCTCTCCCTGGACTCGCCGCAGAGCTGTGTCCAACGTGGCCTCGGAAAGGTAGAGGGACGTGAACCCGACCGTGTTGGGCACGCTGAAGATGGTGTGCACGGAAGCCCGGCGCAGATCACAGTCCACCACGATCACCCGCTGACCGGCGCGCGCAAGCACCAAGCCGAGATTGACGGCCGTCGAGCTCTTCCCCTCGTCAGGGTTGGCGCTGGTGACCTGGAAGACACGGGGGGCCCGCTCCACGCCCAGGAACTGAAGGGCGGTGCGCAAGGTTCGGTAGGCCTCCGCTGCCGGCGAGCCATTCTCGGTCAGGGGAGCGACGGCGGAGCCGGGCCCAACCTTGCCGGCCATGATGGGAATGAGGCCCAGCACAGGCAAATCCCCAGCCGCCCGGTCGAGATCCTCCTTCGTCTTCACCGAGTCGTCGAGGTACTCGATCAGAAAGGCGAGGCCGATACCCATCACCAAGCCGAAAACCGACGCAATGATCCCACTGCGCACGGGGTTGGGACGAACTTTGGATGTGGGGATCACCCCCTGCGTCACCAGCTGGGCTCCGCCGGTCTTGAGCTGTGCTTCCACTTGGAGCTCGTCCAAGCGCTGTCTGAACAGAGCCTGCTGGCTAACGAGTAGCTCGCGGCTGGCGGCGACGCTCCCGCTCGAGGCCTCCTGCTCGGCTGACGCGTCAGGAGCTTCGAGTGCCTGAATGCGGGCCTCGAGCTCGACAACCTTCGCTTCTATCTTGTCGCTGGCCCTGTCGATCTCGTCGACCGCCTGGAGGCGACGGAACTCGATGTAGGCAAGGGCATAGGCCTTGGCGGCTGCCGCTGCTCGGGGGCGGTCAGGGCTCCGAGCGGTGATTTGGATGATGTCTGAAGACCCCACGGCGGTCGCCTCCACTTCGGCCACCGCCCCTAGCTCCTCCTCCACGGCGTCCTGGACCGGTTGGCTCTCGGCCACTTCGATCTCAGTCTCTACGACCCGGGCGGAATCGGGTCTTTCGATACCACCGACATCGAACATCGACTCGGTGCTGCTGGGTTGGAGCAGTACTGTCGCTTCTCCTTCGTAGATCGGGGCCTGCAACAACGAGGAGACGAGGGTGGCAAGCACGAGCCCCACCATCACGAGGGCGATTGTCCGCTTGCGCCGGCCCAACACATCCAGATGTCTACGGATGTCCAGCTCCGGGACTTCGACGCTGGGGGCCATCACTTCCGATGGTACCGGCTGGTCTATTGGGCCAACTGCTATCGGACCAGTTCGAGCTGAGACGTTGGTGATCGATCGGCGCCGATGAGGGGTGCTTATCGTGGCGGTTGCTGATGGTACCGTGCCGGGTCAAATCCATCGGACAGCGAGGAGTCCACGACGTTGCGCCTGTCGCCCGAGGAGATCAAGGGCCGAGAATTCCTGGTCGCGCTGCGCGGCTACGACAAGCACGAGGTGGAGACGTTCCTCCAGGACGTGGCCAGCGAGTACGCCG
>JAUJMG010000509.1:2084-3342 GCA_030446955.1 Thermomicrobiales bacterium | reverse complement strand
GCCGCGTCGGTCCAGCGCCGCAACTCGGCGAGATCCTCCTCGTCGACCAGGTACTGGACCGAGCAGCCTGGGCAGACCACGGCGTAGCAGCAGTCCCCGCGGGCCTCGCACCACTCCAGCACCGCGCCGACGGCCCGGTGTTCCCCTTCACACAGATGGCTCAGGATCTCGCGGACCGTCGGCCGCAAGTCCTCCCACCCGCGCGGCGCTTCGAGGACGTTCTGGTCGCTCATGGGGCACCTCCGGCCGAACCAGGCAACGAGTCTGCGACAGGCGAAGACCGCATTATGGTAGCAGGTCATACGCTTGCCCACCGAACGCGGATAGATCCTCGACCCGGCGCACGCACGCTGGCTTCGGCCACCCCGACTTGCTCCCGGCGACGTTGGACCTGTTCACCGCTGCCGCCGCGCCCCTAGCCGGTGCTACACTCGCAGCGTCCATCCTCACCGGCTCGCCCGGCGCGCCGGCCCGCGTGCAGACCCTAAAGGAGACCGCCGCCGATGGCCGTCACGCTCCGCCCCCCGCTTTCAAACAAGACCCACCTGACTGCCGTGCCCGACCGTCAGGAGCGGGCGGCCGCCGAAACGGCGCGTGTGCTAGAGACCGAGTTGGCAGCGCGCGTCAGCGGCGAAGTCCGCTTCGACGCCGTCTACCGGATGCTCTACGCGACGGACGCCTCCAACTACCAGATCGAGCCGATCGGAGTCGTGCTGCCGAAGACAACGGAGGACGTGATTGCCGCCGTGGAGCTGGCGACGAGCCACGGCGTGGCGATCCTGCCGCGCGGGGGCGGCTCGTCGTTGGCCGGGCAGTGCGTCGGCGCGGCGCTGGTCATCGACTTCTCCAAGCACCTCTCGCGGGTGCTCCAGGTGGACCCGGAGGCGCGGACCGCGACGGTGGAGCCGGGGATCAACCTGGACCTGCTGAACCGTCAACTGAAGCAGTACGGGCTGATGTTCGGCCCTGACCCCTCTTCCGGCAACCGCGCCACGGTCGGTGGCGTCATGGGCAACAACTCGGCCGGCGCCCACTCGATCCTCTACGGGATGACGAGCGACAACATCCGCGGCGCCCGGATCGCGCTGGCCGAGGGGGGCATCGTCGACCTTGGCGCCGCCAGGGCGGAGACGCTGGCTGCGCAGGCGGCCGTGGACGACCCGCGCGGCCGCCTGCTCCGCAAGCTGCTGGAGTTCCGTGGGCGGCACCGGGACCTGATCGCCCGCGACTTCCCGCCCCACTGGCGCCGGGCCACCGG
>JAUJMG010000509.1:0-1984 GCA_030446955.1 Thermomicrobiales bacterium | reverse complement strand
ATCTTCGACCCGCGGGGGCTGATGAACCCCGGCAAGGTGGTCGACGCTCCGCCGATGACGGAGCACCTGCGCTACGGACCGAAGTACGCGGCAAAGCCGCTCAAGACCCATCTGGATTTCTCGCAGGAGGGCGGCTTCCTCGGGGCCGCGGAGATGTGCAACGGCGCCGGGGTCTGCCGCAAGCTCAAGGCGGGCACGATGTGCCCCTCCTACATGGCCACCAAGGACGAGAAGGACACCACCCGCGGGCGAGCCAATGCGTTCCGCAACGCCCTGGCGGGCCAGGCCCTGGACCGGTCCGACTTCACCTCCAAGGCCACCTACGACGTGCTGGACCTCTGCATCTCCTGCAAGGCCTGCAAGACCGAGTGCCCCTCCAGCGTGGACATGGCCAAGCTGAAGGCGGAGTGGCTGGCCCACTACCACCAGGCGAACGGGACGCCGCTGCGCGCCCGCGTCTTCGGCCACATCCACACGGTCTCCCGGCTCTCGGCGCCGCTCGCGCCGCTGGTGAACGTGGGCATGTGCACCCCGCTCGCCAGGCCGGTGATGCGGGCCCTGGGCGTCCACCCGGAGCGGCAGCTTTCGCCCTTCGCGCGGCGCACCTTCGTCCACCGCTGGCGCAAACACCGGGAGCACCGCCCGGCGGAGCGGCAGACCCGAGGCCAGGTGGTCTACTTCCACGACACCTTCGCCACCTACAACTACCCCCGGATCGGGCTGGCGGCGGTGAAGCTGCTGGAGGCGGCCGGGTTCGACGTGGTGGTCGAGGAGCGCCGCGCCTGCTGCGGCCGCCCGATGCTCTCCAAGGGGCTGATCGGGGACGCCAAGAAGGTGGCACGGAAGAACGTCGCGCTGCTCGCCCCCTACGCGAAAAGGGGCATCCCGATCGTCGGCACGGAGCCGAGCTGCATCCTGACGCTGCGCGACGAATACAAGGATTTGCTGCCGAACGACCCGGACACCGTCGCGGTGGCGCGAGAGTCGTTCATGATCGACGAGTTTTTGGCCAAGCTGGCGGCGGCGGACGATCTCGGCATCGCGTGGAAGGGCGGGGCCGGACCGGATGTGCTCTTCCACGGCCATTGCCATCAGAAGGCTCTCATTGGCGTCGGGCCGTCGATGTCGATCCTTAGGGCGGCGGGCTGCCGGCCGACGGAGAGCGGCGCCGGCTGCTGCGGCATGGCGGGCTCGTTTGGCTACGAAGCGGAACACTACGATGTCTCGCGCAAGATCGGCGAGGAGCGGCTCTTCCCCGCCGTCAAGGCGGCAGACAAGGAGACCGTAATCTCGGTTGCGGGCGTCTCCTGCCGTCAGCAGATCGAGCACTTCGCCGGAAGGCAGCCAAGGCACATCGCCGAGGTACTGGCGAGCCGGATCGCGCCAGGACACATCTGGGCCTCTCGCGCCCCGGAGCCGCTGCCGGACTCCGTCACCCCGACGCCGGAAACCCTCGCCCACATGAAGAACACCCCGGCGGGACCGGCGTAGCAGGAGAGATCGTTCTGCAGGTCAGGAGATAAGCGCATGAGGCAGCCAACCTCGATCGATGTCACCGATATCCCAGAGCTCCGTCGGATTGCCGAGGAGGTGCGGGATACCCGTGAGCTGCTGGTCTTGCTGACGGAGGCGGGGGAAATCGCCGTCCTGGTACCCATCCAACAACAGGAGCGTCGACCGCACCGCCGACCAAGCCAGGCCGAGATAGACGCCGTGATGTCGGCAGCCGGGTCCTGGGAGGGGCTCGTTGACGTCGAGGAACTCAAGGCCCAGTGGAACGCTGCCCGTGGCTCAAACCGGCCACCCGTGGATCTCTAATTCGTGCCCTACCTTGTGGACAGCGACTGGGCAGCCGATTTTCTCGCGGGCAAACCAGCCGCGATCCAACTGATCGAGATGCTTCTGCCCAGTGGCATATCAATCAGCGCAATTGGAGTTGCCCCGCTACGGTGGACACTCGATCATTGGGCATTGGATGCTCGTG
>JAUJMG010000508.1 GCA_030446955.1 Thermomicrobiales bacterium | reverse complement strand
GCCGTGTTGAGGGCGGCAAACTTGTTGTCGTTAGCGGGGATGATCGTGCCGAAGTACTGCTTGACCAGGTCCGGGTGTTCGCGGAGGGCGGAGTCCATGTCCGTGAAAATCACGCCCTGCTTGGAGAGGTCCTCACGCAGCGAGTGGTAGATGACCTCCGACTCGTACTGCGCGCCCACGCCGGCGAGGAATTTGCGCTCCGCCTCGGGGATGCCGAGCTTTTCGAAGGTGTCTTTGATGTAGGCAGGAACCTCGTCCCAGCTCTTGCCCTGCTTCTCCGACGGACGGATGTAATAGAAGATGCTGTCGAAATCGAGGTCCTTGAGTTCGTCCGCGCCCCAGTTGGGCATCGGTCGCTTGTAGAAGTGGTCGAGCGCCTTGAGGCGAACATCCAGCATCCAGGCTGGCTCGCCCTTCATCGAGGAGATCTGCTCGACGACCTCGCGGGAGAGGCCCCGCTTGCCCTTGAAGAAGTAGTCCTCTTCGTCGTGGAACCCGTACTGATAATCACCGATTTCAACCTGGGCCTTAGGAGTCGCAACCATTGAAGTGCTCCTTGATCTCGGATCAACGCTCGAGGCACCGGCTAGCACCAGCACCTACGACTTAGTCGGCGGCGAACTCGGCGCGCAGGGTCTCGTAGCCCTTGGCCTCAAGCTCCAGTGCGAGCTCCGGGCCGCCTTCCTGCACGATGCGACCGTTCATCATGATGTGCACGAAGTCCGGCTTGATGTGGTTGAGCAGCCGCTGGTAGTGGGTGATGACCAGCATCCCCATCTCCGGGCCGGCGAGGGCATTGACCCCATCGGAAACGACCCGCAGGGCATCGATGTCGAGGCCGGAGTCGGTCTCGTCCAAAATTGCCATGCTCGGCTCAAGGAGCGCCATCTGGAGGATCTCCGCCCGCTTCTTCTCGCCGCCCGAGAAGCCCTCGTTCAAGTAGCGGGTGGCGAAGGCATCGTCCATCTTGAGAAGCGCCATCTTCTCCTTCATCAGGCGGCGGAACTCGCGCGGGGTCATCTTCTGGGCCGCGCCGCCCTCGGCCGCGGCCGCCTCCGCCCGGGCGTTACGGACGTTGGTCACCGCCATCCGGAGGAAGTTGGCCATCGAGACGCCGGGAATGACCGTCGGGTACTGGAAGGCCAGGAAGACGCCCTTGCGGGCCCGCTCATCCGGCTCCATCTCCAGGATGTCCTCACCGTTGAAGCGGATCGAGCCCTCGGTGACCTCGTAGGCCGGGTGGCCGGCCAGGACGTAGGCGAGTGTGCTCTTGCCGGACCCGTTCGGGCCCATCAGGGCGTGGATCTCGCCCCGATTCACGGTCAGATTGACGCCCTTAAGGATCTCCTTGTCCTCAATGGATGCGTGCAGATTCTCGATCTCGAACATCGGCGTCTCGGTCGAATCGGCCATGATTGTTCCTCAACCTCCCTTTCGGGTTACGCAACCGCCACGGGGGCTCGCCGCGACGATGTCCTTCGATCCCTACGATTCGCCTCGGCGGCCGTCGCGAGCAGCCCCTCGCACCCGGCAGGCCGGACAAGTGCCAGCGAATAGTGTGTGGTGGCTCTCAACGGCGAAGCCGCTCTGCTCCTCCGCCACGTGCCGGGCAATTAGGGCAACTGGCACGTCCACATCCAGGAGCAGACCGCAGGCGGTGCAGTGGACGTGGTCGTGACGGTCGACCCGCTTGTCGAAACGGCTGGCCTGATCGGCGAAGGTCAACTCCTGAATCAAGCCTCGCTCCGCCAGCAGGTGGAGCGAACGGTAGACGGTGCCATAGGCGATCTTGGGATCCCGGCGTCGGACGCGCTCGAAGATCTCGCCGGCTGTGAGGTGGCGCTCGGCCGCCTGCACTTCCGCCAAAATCAGCGTGCGCTGCGTCGTGTTGCGATACCCCTCAGCCACCGACATCGCTCCCCGTCGCAGTTCTACTTGTTGCGAATGAGTCTCGTTTCCAATGCAGAGTGTACTCGAATCCTCGGGATTCGGGCAAGTCGTGGAGCTCCACGCGCACCTCCGGTTCGGGTGCCGGCAGGCTCTGCTCTCGTTCGGCGTCCCCGCAATGGGAACGACTTGCCGGACGGCGAGCGCGGCGTGAGATCTTGGACAAGATCCCGGCGCTTAACCTGGATCATCCATCCAGTTTGCCGCTGTGGGCATGCGTCCTGCATCATGGGCGTCAACGGGGGGAGTAGCCATCACCCTTCCTCGGGGTGACCCGCGGTCGTCACGACGTGCTTCAAGCACCGGCCGTGGGAGCGAGACCCGTCTCGCCCGGTCAGACCCTGGCGCATTCGCTGCGGGATGCGGCCGTGGTTTCGCTGTGCCTCGGGTCGCGAGGAGGAGAACTAAGTGGACTGGCTGACGAGCCCCGAGATTTGGACGGCGCTGCTGACCCTGACGGCGCTAGAGATTGTCCTCGGGATCGACAACGTGATCTTTATCTCGATCCTGGCCGGCAAGTTGCCTGAGGCCCAACGGGATCGAGCCCGGATCATCGGGCTCTCACTCGCGATGTTCATGCGGGTTGCGCTCCTCTTCTCGATCAGCTGGGTGATTGGGCTCACCGAGCCGCTCTTTGCCTTGTTCGGCCACGACTTCTCCGGCCGGGATCTGATTCTGTTCGGTGGCGGGCTCTTCCTGCTTTACAAGGCCACCACCGAGATCCATGAGAAGCTAGAAGGAGACGAGACGCACGGCGGCACACGGGCAGCGGCCTCCTTCGCGGGGGTGATCGTTCAGATCTTGCTCCTGGACATCGTCTTCTCGCTGGATTCGGTGATCACCGCCGTCGGTATGGCCGACGATCTGCCGGTCATGATCGCGGCCGTGGTGATCGCGGTCGGCGTGATGCTGGTCTCCTCGGGATCCATCAGCGCCTTCGTGGGGCGGCACCCGACAGTCAAGATGCTGGCGCTCAGCTTCCTCCTGCTGATTGGGATGACTCTGGTCGCGGAAGGCTTCGGGCAGCACATCTCCAAGGGGTACATCTACGCTGCGATGGGCTTCTCAGTCTTCGTCGAGGCCCTGAACCTGCGACTGCGTGCCAGTCATCAGCCAGTGCAGCTGAACCAGCCCCACATCAACGAGAGCGCGGTACGGGTCGCCGCCAAGGCCACGGAGCGCACGGTCTAGCACCAACACCGCATTCACCGGGCGGCATCTTTTGAATCAGGAACGGAGACGAGATGAATCAGGACTTCACGGAGTTGCGTGTGCACGAGGTGCTTGTCGATGGGCAAGGAGCGGTGACAGCGCTCCGGGTTGAAGCCACCTGGGGCACCCACCAACCGGCCGGGGAGCCGCTTGTCTGGGACCGTAGCGTCTTCACGGTCGCGGCAGTGGGGCC
>JAUJMG010000507.1 GCA_030446955.1 Thermomicrobiales bacterium | reverse complement strand
GGGATCGGCCTCCGGATCGCCCGCAGGCTCCTGGCCTGTTTCGGCTCCGTGGCTGCCGTATTCGTGGTCGACTCCGTGGCCCTGGCGAGCGTGGAGGGGATCGGTGTGGGTCGTGCCCACGAGCCGACTCAGTTCCGCAACGCGCCCTCTACCCTTGAACTGGCCAGGGATGAACATGGCGTCTGGCTGCCGGCAACACGCGGAAGAACGAGGGGTGCCGGATGGGCACTGTCGGCAGCACGACCGGCCCCCTGCGGTCCCGCAGCCCCTACGTGCTCTGCGCCTCGTCAGCGAGCATATGCCGTGTGAACAAGAAGAATCGCAGCCACCAATCCGGCACGGTGGCCACGTCGTCTCCCCCGTGAAGGACGGCAGCCCGTAGCTCCACCGCAATGTCCCCATCCTGGCTGTTGAGCCAGCGCAGCCAGTTGCTCGCCAGCTGCTTGACCCAGGCATCGGTCGCAGCCGGGTGGTGCCCCGGCGGAGCCTGATCGGCTGGCTCGGCAGGGCCATCGGTGAGGGGTAGATCACCGGCATCGGCCGGGGCTGTGCGCGAGCCATGCGACACAAGGGCCTCGGCATCCGGCGCAGATCCTCCTTCCGCTCCCAAAACTGGAGAAGTGTCCGATTGGAAGGTAATCTTCCACTCGGCCTGCTCCTCATTCCCCGATTCGGCCGCCTTGACGGCTACCGGCGCGAGTGGGGGAACCGGTGTGGTGACGGCGTGAGCCACCACCGGTCGTGGGCGGAGCGCCCTGACGTCGGCCACGCGCAGCTGCCGGCCTTGCTGCACCTCCGTCAGGAGCTGGTGGCGTACCGCGGTATCCGCGAGCTTGCGCAATTCGGTGGCCGCCGTGAACGACAGGAGGTTGCGTTCCACAGCCTGGCTGATCGCCTCCTCGTCCAGCACCGCCAGACGCTCGTTGACATAGGAATGCGACTTGTGGAGCCGCCTTGCGATCTCCCGAGCGCTCAGGCGCTCCAGCTGCATGAGTTCGCGGATGGCCCGCGCCTCCTCAAGCGGTGGGAGGGCTTGCCGCTGGATGTTCTCGATCAGTTGCCGGATACGCCGCACCGCCCCCTCGCTACGGTCGAGGAGGATCGGGACGCGCCGCAGATGCCGCAGTGTGACCTCATCGAGCGGGCCGAGTTCGCCGCGCAGGGCGAGGTCGATCGCCGCCCAGCGCCGGCCACCGGCGACGATCATGTACCGATTGTCGCCGTGCTGGTCCGGAGACTCCTCGCGGACGACGAGCGGCTGGAGCATACCGTGTTCGATGATCGAGCTAGCCAGCTCGCGCAAGCCCTCGCGGTCCATCGTGTGGCGTGGTTGCTCCGGATCGGGCCGGATGCGACCGTGGTCGACCAGGAGCGCGTCCCGGTTCACGCGGTCACCGTCCGGGTCGAGTGCCACAGGCACGGGCACGGTTTGCCCCTCCTGGCGCCGTACAACTGTCGTATAGTTGAGCGCCGCGCCGTTGCTGTCCTCCTGGCGCTTCGTCCATCCGCGCGCCTTCTTAGTGGTCATGACGGTACCTCACGGGGCAGTAGCCGATCGGCGAGCAGCTGGTAGGCCCGCGCGACCGGCGTCTCGGGCGCGGTGATCGAGGCAGGGATGCCGTCATTGAAGGCGCGGTCGATCAAGGCCGAGTGTGGGATCGGATCCGTCACCAACTCGCCGTACGTCTTGCGCAGTCGCGCGAGGCGGGTCCGCTGGTGCGATTCCTCGCCCTTGTAGTCCGCGGGCACGATCGCGACGACCGGTGCGGGGCGAAACCCGTATTCGACCTGCTCATCGTGCAGGGCGAGGAGACTACCCAGTGCGTTGGTGTCATGGTCGGCCAGTCGCGTCGGGACGACGGCCACGTCGCCGGCGAACATCGCGGAGAGCTGCGAATATCCGAGCGTCGGCATCGTGTCGATGATCACCACGTCGTACTGCGCGGTTCGTCCCTGCAGCAGGCGGCGCAGGCGATGCGGACCAGTCGGGTTGTCCTTGAGCGCGTCGGACACCGACTCGATCGAGCGGTCGCCGGGGAGGATGTCGAGGCCCGGACCGACCCGGCGGATAAGATCCTCGATGCCGAGGGCGACATCAACCAGGCGGGCGCCAATGCTCTGCGTGGTCATCTGATTGCGGGTGCCCTGGCCCGGTTGGATGACGTTGCGCTTCACGTCGGCGAAGAATAAGGCGCTGATCGAAGCCTGGCTGTCGAAATCGATCAGCAGACAGCGCAGGCCGCGATGGACGAACGATCCCGCCAGGTTGAAGGCGGTCGTCGACTTGCCGCTCCCGCCCTTGCGGCCGAGGACGGCGATGGTCAGGGCACGATCTTGCTCTCGCCGGCGCTCGATCGCCGCGGCGGGCTGGGCTTCGCACGTATCGAGTGCCGTCATGGGCAATCCCCTTTCATCTGGAGTGTCGCGCCCCCGGCCGCGTCGGTGGCCCCCTGCGCGTGGACCTGGGCCTTCCCTTGCGTCTTGTAGCGTTCCAGGTCCTCGGGCTCGATCCGGTAGTTCTTGCCAACCCGATATGCCGGCAACTCGCCGCTGTCGATCAGCCCGTAGACTGTCATCCGGCTGACATTGAGTTCGTGACAGATCTGCGGCACCGTCAGCGCCCGCCCGGTCCTCCTGCTCTGCCGTGCTCCCATACCTCCTCCAGATTCGTCCGGCCCTAAATCGGTGACCATCGATCCCGCAGCGGTGCGCCGCAAAGGCGTACGTACACTGTATATGATAGTCTATTCTTGGTCAAGAAGGTCTGTTCCCGCAGGCGGTGCGCTCGACCGGGCTCTCGACGATGGCATGCGGCGGCGCGGTGGGAGGTGGGGTGACGGGGCCATTCTTGAGCGGGGAGCAGTTCGAGCGGGTGTATAACCTGCCGTCGAGGGTCGCCCGCACCTCCTTGTCGATCGGTCGGGGTCAGGTCGGCGGGTCGGGGCGGTCGGCCTCGCGTAGCAGCGCCGCCACTACGTCCTGGGGCGTGCGCGGGTAGGGGGCATCAGAACTCGTGCTCATCCCGTACGGCGTCCACCACTAGCGCTGCCCCGGTGGAGCCACTTACCACCGTCGCGACCAATCCATGGCCGAGCGTTTGCCGCCTCGCGGCGTTTCTGAGGCGAAAGCACTGGTCACCGCTTGATGAGGGCTTTAGAAGCAGGCGCTCAGTATGCCCTCGCACTCTGTGCGCCAACCCAAATGAGTGCGACCAAACCAGCGGCGAGGACCGCCGTCAACTGTGCGTCGCCGTGCACGTCATGCTCACCTGTACCACCGCGTGGGCTTGGCGGCGGAGGTCATCGCGTCCTTCCATGGAGTGCTCGGCGGCGATCCGCACGCCGGCGGGCGCGGGT
>JAUJMG010000506.1 GCA_030446955.1 Thermomicrobiales bacterium | reverse complement strand
ATCGGCTGTCGGCACGGGGATTGAAAGGGTGCCCGCTGGCACGGGCTTGGGGCTCCACCGACAAACCGTACCTCTGACAGGGCCCTATGCAGGACCGCCCGCAAAGTGTGGTTGCGTGCGGAGGGGCCGGACGGGGGATCTGGTGATTCAGATCGGGCCAAGGCGGCGTCGACCGCGCAGGTGAGGATGGCGCCCCGGAGACCGATGACGTCACCGAGGAAGCCGCCGAGGAGCGCGCCAAGCGCTTCGATCCCGAGCCGGGCTTTGTCGACGGGGTCGACTGTGTGGAGTTCCCTCCGGAACAGGGTGAAGATCCGGGCAACGGACAGGGCGAGGCCCCGTTTCCATAGCCAAGGTCGATCGACGTTGGGCAGGACGAGGGACTCCTCGGTGGCCCTCGTCCTGCCTGACACCGCCATGCGCCGGGAAGGCCAGGGACGGGCGCGCCTGGGCACGGTGCCACCACCCGGCCGTCGCACACCCGTGACACTACTGTCATACGACCGTCGCACTCGACCCCTATCCTGATCTCAGGTCGGACGGCACCGATCACCACAACCCGCACCTCTCCTTTCCCCTCTCCTTCCCCTTCGCTCCTCTCTCCTCACCCTCTGCCGCTGCCACCCCCGGGGTCACCCCCCGGGGCGCTTGGCGCGACCGTGACAACTTCGTGACACGTCTGCCATGGCGACGTCGCATTTCTTCGGCATCATCTTCTCCAGTCGCCAAGACAAGGATTCGTTGGACCGCACGGGGAGGTCCCGAGCGGGTATTCACTGCAAAGGAGAAGGGATCCCGTGAACGTCATGAAGCGCTCGCTCGTTACCGCCGCTGGGGCCGTCGCCCTGACCCTGGTCGCTGTCGCCCCGGCCTCCGCCCACTACTGCTCCAACGTCTCGAAGAAAGCCGGCGCTGGCTCGATCGGCACCTACAACGTCGTGACCGAGGCCTTCATCCCGAACCAGCCCAACGGGGGCTTCATCACCATCACCGACGGCACGTTCGCGTTTGACGCGTACCTCCACCAGATGCTGCCGGATGGCGCGCTCGCGGCCGGCCCCGGCGGGGACGATGCCTGTGACGGCCAGGCCGTGGACAGCGCCCTGGCGTGCATCGGGATCGCGGAGTAAGACGTGCCGGCCACAACCGGGTGGCCAGCAGCCTTGGATCGATTGAGCAAGGGGACGGACCAACGATGCGTCGAGTCTTAATTGCGGGTGCGCTGGTGGGTGCGCTCACCGTGGCGGGGGGTGGCTCCGCACTGGCCGGCCACGACCACGACCTCGTGACGCCTGGCACCTGTGTCGAGGACATCGCCAGCGGCCAGACATCGCAGACCTCAGGTGGCGGGGCCCACCAGTTCCACGACAATGTCCACCTGGGCACGCCGGGGATGGAGGCGTTCACCAATCTGGCCAACCCGGTCAGCGTCTACAAAGCGGGCACCGGACCCGGCTGCTAGGAGGCGGCGCAGCGCTCAATCAGCAGGGGCTCGGCAACGGCCTCGGGCTCCGGCTCGGGGCCGTCCGGGTGGATCTCTACCGAAAGGCAAGCTCGCCGGTAGACTTCGGGCGCCCGAGCGGTCGCGGCGACCGGCGGGATTCCGGCGGCCGCCCATGGGAGGGTCAGGAAGCGATGGTCGGAGGGAGAAGAATGTTGCGGTTGGCGAGGTTGCTGGCTGTGCTGACGGCGCTGCTTGGCGTGAGCGTGGGCGCGGCTGGGTCAGCCCTTGCCCAGGAGGGGCCGGGGACCGATTGGTCGTTCTCGAACGAGACGCTGTCGACGCTCGGGCTGCCGGAGATCAACCTCCGCCAGACGCCCGACGGGACAGTCGAGGGGGCCCCGACCGAGGTGGCGGCGGGGCGGTACCTGGTATCGCTAACCTCCGAGGGCGAGGTCACGTCCTACGTCGACTTCGTGCAGGTCCCCGCTGGGATTTCCGAGGCGGAAGCGACGGAGCAGGTATTGGAGACTGCTCGTGACGACGTACCCTACGAGGGCTACGTCTATGGCGGTGGCTCCTTCGCATTGGAGAACAAAACCGCCTGGTTCGTCGTCGACCTTGCGCCAGGCGAGTGGCGGACCGCGATCTCGTACCAGGCGGGGGAGGACGGCGAGGAGATCATGCGGCTGCTCCCCCTGACAGTGACCGACGGAACGCCATCGGCCACGCCGGTAGCGGCAGAGATCCCGGCGTCGGTGAAGCTGGAGCTGCGCGATGAGGCGTTTGGCGGGCCGGAGCAACCGGTGCCGGCTGGCCCGCAGGTGTGGGAGATCACCAACGTCGGGGAGCAGCCGCGGCAGGTTGTGTTCTGGCGGACAGAAGGGCCGGTGACGGTCGAGCAGTTCCAGCAGATGATGGCGGGACTCATGACCGGCACCCCGGTCGCGGGGGCGCCCACGTTCGACCAGTTCACCGGGGTTGCGTACGCGGCGATCCTCTCCCCGGGGAAGACGATCTGGCTGGAGCCGGACTTGACCCCGGGCGACTACCTGGCGGTCTCCTACGTCTTCGACCCGGAGACGGGCGAACCCGCGTTCGCGCTGGGCATGGTCCAGCCCTTCACGGTGTTGGGGGCCGGCGCGACGCCGGACGCGAGCCCGGAGGCGACACCGCTGGTGTAGTTATCCCTCACCCATCGTGACGGATAGGGCGAACGGCCTCGGGCACCATGCCTGGGGCCGTTCCGTGTGCCCCTCCCTTCGTCGGGGGTGTCGAACCACGGGTAGCGTGTGGCTGAGGGGACAGGCACCGCTATTCGGGCGCCCTTCTCGTCCAGGTCCGCCTTAGGGGGGTGCGAGCGAGCCGTGACGGCCGGATCTTGCGCCGCTGGAGCAGCTCGGCCGGGGCGTGATGGGTGCCGAGCTGGCGGAGAAAGTCCATCTCCCGGAAGGTGGTGGCGAGGGCCATCCGCGCTTCCGCGATCAGCAGCACGCTGCCGTAAAGCAGCATGCCGGCGCCAAGCAGCCCGAGGGCGACCGTTGGCCACGTCGCCGGTACCGAGGTGAGGGTGACCAGCCCGATGACCACGATGTCTGCCACGAAGACGCCGATCGCGAGGTAGAAGGCCGTCATGGCCCACTGCAACAGGCGGGCGCGCCGCGTTGTTTCCGCCAACTGGGCGAAGACCATCGCTTGCTTGTCGCGGTCCAACTCGTTGTCCGAGCGCAGGCGGGCCATCGCCTCAAGCTGCTGGGACCAGTCGTGTACCCGATCGACGACGCGGTTGCTGCGGTTCGAGGTGGAGATGAGCAGGGTGCCGCAGGCGGAGATCAGCACCGCGGGCGTGATCATGGCGGAGAGGACGGTCAACCCGGGGGCGAGAGGATCCATTGGGTCATCCACCTTGATGGTC
>JAUJMG010000007.1:16181-30902 GCA_030446955.1 Thermomicrobiales bacterium | reverse complement strand
CGGAGATCCAGACCATGCGCCTCGTCAAGATCGGCCTGGCCAGCATCAACACCACCGTCGGCGCGTTCGGAGCGAACGTCGATCGTGCGCTCGGTGTCGCGCGGCAGATGGCCACCGAGGGCGTGACGGTCGGGGTGTTTCAGGAGCAGTTGGTCGGCGGCTACCCGGTCGAGGATCTGATCCAGTGGCAGGGGTTCGTCGAGCGGCAGTGGCCGGAGTTGGAACGGTTCGCCCGCGAGACCGCCGACCTGCCGATGGTTTCAGTGGTCGGTGTCTCGGTGGCGCACCAGGGGCTCCGCTACAACTGCGCCGCACCCATCGCCGGGGGTCAGGTGCTGGGGCTGGTGCCAAAGGAGAAGCTGCCGACCTACAACATCTTCTACGAGGGACGCACCTTCTCCCGCGGCTATCCCGGGATGGACGAGACGTGCCACGGCGTCCCGCTTGGGGATCGCCTGTTCCGGTTCGACTTCGGGACCATTGGGGTCGAGGTCTGTGAAGACCTGTGGAGCCCAGACGGGCCGATCAAACGCCGGACCTATGCCGGGGCCGAGCTTTACGTCAACCTTTCGGCCTCGCCCTACCGGATCGGCGTGGTCCAAACCCGGCGAGAGCTGATCGGCACGCGGGCCTCGGACCACCAGTGCGCCATCGCTTACGCCAACGCGGTCGGCTCCAACGACGGCCTGATCTTCGACGGCGGGGGCTGCCTGAACCAGAACGGCAAGTGGCTGCTGGAAGCGCCTCGGTTCCGCGAGGGCTTCGCCGCCGGGGTCGTCGACCTCGACCGCACGCTGCGCCTTCGGGTGGAGAACACCACCTGGCGCGTCGACCAGGAGGGGTTCGCCGCGACGCACGATCGCATTCCGGTCGTGGAGGCGCCGCCGGGCTTCTCGACCGAGCGGGAGCGCGCCGACCTGAACTACCCTATCCCACCTCACCGCAGCTTCTTCCTGCCCGGCCCCGATAGCCGCCGCTCCCCTCGGGAGGAGTTGTGCGAGGACTTCGTGGATGCACTGGCGCTGGGGGTCGGCGACTACTTCGAGAAGACCGGCGCCTTCAAGCAGATCGGCGTCTCGCTCTCGGGCGGGCGCGATTCGCTCCTCACGCTGCTGATCGCCCACCGCTACGCGAGCAAGGCGCGGCCGGAGAATCCGGGCGCGCTCCTGCGGGCGTTCACCATGCCCTCCCGCTTCACCTCCGCCCAGACGCTGGACGCAGCGCAGACCATCTGCCGTGAGCTGGGGGTGCCGCTGGAGGTGGTCCCCATCGACGAGGCGTTTGAGCGGGAACTGGAGGTCGTCCGGGGCATGCTGGACGAGGGCACCCCGGTGACGGCATTGACAGAGCAGAATATCCAGGCGCGCTTGCGCGCGCAGCGGATGTGGAACTGGTCCAACTCCTCAGGTGGGCTCTTCCTCCAGACCGGGAACATGAGCGAGAAGGCAGTCGGTTACACCACCGTCGGTGGCGACTTGATGGGTGCTCTGGCGGTGCTCGCTAACGTCCCCAAGACGGTGGTCATGGCCCTGCTCGACTACCTGCTGGAGCAGACCGGCTACGAGGGAATTCGGAAGGTGATCGCACGCCCGGCAGGACCGGAGTTGGCGTTCGACCAGGTGGGGGAGGAGGAACTGATGCCCTTCCCGATCCTGGACGCCTGTTTCCACCTCTTCGCAAGCGAGAAGCTGGTGCCGGACGAGATGCGCGAGGTCCTGGGCGCAATGTTCCCGGAGGTGCCGGCGGAGCGGCTTGCCGCTTACGTCGACAAGTTCGCGCGCCTCTTCCTGCAATCCATCTACAAGTGGGTGCAGTCGCCCATCTCGCTCCACGTCGGGAACCTCGATCTGGACCGGGAACGGGCGTTGCAGATCCCAGTGGTGAGCAATCCCGCCTGGACGCGAGACGGCGCATCGGTTGTCGCCGGCGCTCGCGGCAACGGGCGGGTACCGGACCAGGCGCCGGTGGAGGCGGGGACCACCGCGGACGATTAGGCCAAGCACCCAGCCAGGGCGGACGTTCGATGACGTCGGTTCGGACCACCACAGGAATCGGCTCCCACCACCGGGCAGCTGAGGGCACCGGGCACCGTGTTGGCCAAGGCTTGACGCGCCCCCCGCTCCTGCCTAGGCTGAACGCCATGAACGCCCAGCCGATCTGCCCGCTCAACCCACCGCCGCGCCTGCTCCTCTTCGACCTGGATGACACGCTCTGCGACTACGCCGCGGCCCGCACCCTGCGGCTGCGCCGCGCCTTCGCCCCCGCGCTCGACCATGTCCCGGATCTCGATCTGGACCGAGTCATCGAGGACTCCATCACCGTCCACCCGCACGGCACCGACCACTTCGCGGAGCTGCTTCTCCGACATGGCGTCGTCAACCCGGCCGTTGCTGAGGCAGCCGCCGACTGGTATCGCACCAACCTCTTTCACGGCCTCGCGTTGTTTGACGACGCCGTCGCCACCCTCCAGGTGCTACGAAACTCGGTGCAGGGATTTAAGCGGCGGATCGGGCTGGTGACCAATGGTCCGGCCGAGGTGCAGCGGGCCAAAATCGAGCTGCTGGAGGTGGAGCCGCTGGTCGACTTTGTTCTGGTGTCGGGGGAGTTCGGGGCCTGGAAGCCGGACCCGGCGATCTTTGCGGAGGCGCTGCGCCTTGGCGGCGCCCCGGCCGCCGAGGCCGTCTTTGTCGGGGACTCGGCGGAGCACGACATCGCCGGTGCCCGCGCTGCCGGCATCCGCACGATCTGGGTCAACCGTACCGGGCAACCGTGGGCCGGCGGTGATCCGCCGGACTACGAAGCGACCGGCCTCGGGGCCGTGCGAAGCCTGCTCGGGGCCGGGGACAACTCGAATCTTGCTCAACCTGCCCAGGGGGCGACTGGCGGTCGGTAGACCATCGCCCGGCCACACCTATCAGGCGACGCGCTCCGTTACTTCGCTTGACTCCGGTCCTACCTGGCTGCCGACGAGCGCGGCATAGTGACCGCCCTGCCTCATCAACTCCTCGTGGCTGCCCCGCTCGACGATCGTGCCGCCGTCCAGCACCAGGATGAGGTCCGCGTCGCGGACGGTGCTCAGACGGTGGGCGATGACGATCCGGGTGCAGGCCAGCCCAACCAGATTCCGCTCCACCAACGCCTCGGTCGCCACGTCCAGGTGACTGGTCGCCTCGTCAAGCAGCAGCAGTTCCGGCCGCCCCGCCAGGGCGCGAGCTAACGTCAGCCGCTGTCGCTGACCACCGGAGAGTCCAGCCCCTCCTTCGCCGACACGTGTCTCGTAGCCCATCGGCATCCGCGCGATCTCCTTGCCGATGGCGGCGAGCCCCGCCGCCTGCTCGACCTCTGCCAGCCCCAGGTTGGGTGCGCCAAACGCGAGGTTTTCCCGGATTGACCCGCTGAACAGGACCGGCTCCTGAGGCACCACCCCACACCGGCGCCGTAAGGCGCGGCGGTCAATCGTCGACGCGGAGATACCGCCGTACTGGATCTCGCCCTCGGTCGGCTCGTAGAGCCCGAGCAGCAGCTTGGCCAAGGTACTCTTGCCGCAGCCGGTGGCCCCGACCAGCGCCACTTTCTGCCCCGGCTCGATCGTCAACGAGACATCTCGCAGCACCCAGGGGGCTTGGGGATCGTAGCGGAACCCGACGCCGCGCAGATCGATCCGGCCAACTCCGGACGGCGCGACGGGGCAGATGCTGGGATCCTGCTCCGGATCCGCGTCGAGCACATCCGTCAGGCGATCCAGGTGCGCCCCAACCAACTGGATGCGCTGCGCACTGGCCACCAGGGACGCGAGCGGGGTGAGGATGGCGGTGCCCAGCGCCGCCAGCGCCAGCATCGTCCCCACGGTCATCGCCCCGTCAAGGACGCGGCTGGCGCCGACCCAGAGCAAGGCCAGGGGGGCGGCCACGCGCAACGCCCCCACCGCCGCATCCACCGCCGCCGCCAGGTGGGACCTTCGCTGCCCCACCTCCAGCGCCGCATGAAACAGGTTGGTCCAGCGGTCCAGCACCGGGGCCTCCGCGCCGCACGCCTTGACGGTCGCGATTCCGGTCAGAGCCTCGACGAGATACCCCTGCGATCTCGCCTGCGCCATCAAGTCCCGCTGTGTCAGATCGTGCATCCGGTGGCCGACGGCAAGCACGAGCGCCACCTGGAGCAATCCGATGGCGAGGACCAGACCGCCGAAGAGGGCGTCCCGAGCCAGTAGCACTGCCAGATAGCCAAGCACCAGCGTGCCATCCAGGAGCACGGAGAGCGTTTGGCCGGTCAACGCCTCTCGGATCGCGGCGTTGCTGTTGAGACGCAGGAGCAGATCGCCCGTCGATCGCTGGGCGAAGAAGCGATAGGGCAGCGACAGGAGGTGCTCGAGAAAGCCGAGCATGGTCCGGGCGTCCACCCGGGCCTGCAGGTGGAGCAACAGCACCGCCCGAAGATAGGAGGTGACGGCCTGGGTCAGGACCAGGAGGGTCAAACCCACGGCAAGAATCGGCAACGCCCCCTCGATGTGCATCGGCAGCACGCGATCCACCACCAGCCCGGTCGTTACCGGCAGCGCAACCCCGAGCAACTGAAGGCCCAGCGAGGCAACGACGACCTGAGCGAGCACTCCAGGCGCTTGAAGCACGTAAGCCCGGAGGTAGCGACGCCAGGCCGGCGCCGTTCGGGCGCCACGGTCAAACAGGACTCCCTGCTCGCAGACCAAGGCCACTCCGGTGAACGCTGCATCCACCTCCGCGGGGGAGAGGCGTCTGCGGCCGCCGGAGGGATCCACAATCTCCACGCTTCGCTCCGACCACCGCTCCAGGACCACGAAGTGGGCGAAGTTCCAGTGCAGGATGGCCGGCACCGGCAGCCGGCCCAGGTCCGCCGGCTCAAGGGTGTAGGCCCGGACTCGCAACCCAAACGCACGGGCCGCCTGAGCAAGCTCGAGGGCGGTCGCGCCGTCCCGCCCGATTCCGATACGGGCACCGCACTCGGCCACCCGCGTCCGGCGGCCGTGGTACCCCAAGACCATCGCCAGGCAGGCAGCGCCACACTCGACGTCGTTGAGCTGAAGCAGGACCGGCACACGCCGCCGGCGCAACCGCCCGGTCAGCCGGAGCAACCGGGACCACCCGACAAGGGCGGCGAGCCAGCCAAACCCGTGAGCGAGTTTCAACCGGCCGGCGCCCACCTGGGGTGAACGATTCATCGTCGTTTCCTCACTCGCCGAGCGCCCGACCGATCACCGGCAGCAACGCGGCAACCCGCTCCGTGCCTATCTGGACCGAGGCCTGGCCGACGCTTCCCGTCCAGACTCCGGCATCTCCACCGGCCGACGCCAGATCCAAGCGAGCCAGCGCCACCACTCCTGGCCTGGTGATTGAGGCCGCCGTGCCCGCATCCAGCGCGAACCTTTGCCGGATTGCCGCAGGGCTTCGCTCTTCATGCTCGACCATGGCCACCGCCCCAGGCACCGGTTCGGGCAGTCCGTCCAGGTGCACCAGAACCGGCCCGCCGGGTCGCAGCGCCGCGACCTCCTCCCGGGGCAGTACCAGGAGCACCGTCGCGTCCCCCCCGGCATCGGCCCGGCCGCGATCGTCCAGAACAACCGCCGCCCCCCGAGCGTAGACCGGCAGATGCACCGTCCAAGACGCAATGAAACCAGCCGCAAAGAGCGCAAGCACGAGCCAACAGCAGGCGAGCGTGCGCGGCGCGATGAACCAGGGCAAGACCGCCAGGTCCTGTGCCTGGGCGTGGCGCTCGACCGCCGCTGGCCGAAACAGAGGGCGGGGCGTTGGCGGGCTTGGGGCGGCGTTCATGGCTCCTGGCTCCGGCTCTCCTCGACTCCCCGCGTCGTTCAGGCTGGCCGTCCGAGTCGATTCGCATCGCCCCAGTTCCATTCGATCGTGGCCGTCGCCCGTCGCTCCTCCAACCACTCGTTGAAGAGTTGCTGCTCGATCGCGCTCCGAGTGGGAGGATCCAGTCGAGCCGGTGCGAACGACAGCACTTGGGCCACGACGAATCCAGAACCGGTTTCGGATGCGATTGGTCCCACCGTCGTGCCGGGGGCAGCCGCAAAGACAGTCTCTGCCAGTTCTTCCGGCGCCTCGCCACGCTCCAGCACGGCGAAGGTGGAGCCGGGTCGCGAACTGCTTTCCGCTGCGCTCAGAAAGTACGCCTGAGCGGCTGTGAGGAAGTCCAGATCACCGGCACGGATTCGCGCGGCCGTCTCCGTGGCACGGTTCAGGTCTGCCACCTCGATACGAGCGATGCTGACGGTGTCGAACTCGGCACGGTGGACCTCGAAGTAGGCTTCGACCCGCCCAGCTGTGACCCGCGTGCGGAGGGCGCGAACCGCCGCCTGGTCGGTGACAAGGTTCACAAGCTGTTGCTCGGTCAGCCCTCTCCGTTCCAACCATTGCCGTGTGTCCACTGCCCGGTAGAGCCCCTGTGAGCGACGGAAGGCGTCCATTGCTGCTTGCAGTTCAGCGTCCGTTGGCTCGACCCACCCCCGGTTTAGCTCTTCCCGGATCAAGCAAGCGTTGACCAAGCGATCAACGAGCCGCGCCTCGTCCCACACGAAGTCCAGATACGCCACCGCCTGGTCCACCGAGAGACGGGTGGCGTTCACCCGGACGAGGGTCCGCTCGTTGGCTCGCTGCACGCCCCGAAGGGGCCACGGAAGTGCCCGGTCGGGGCAGAAGGCAAGGGAGATCGTCCCTTCGTCCGGAAGCCGTAGCAGCGCGTCATAGTGGACCGAGTTGTCGTACGGCTCTACGTCCCAGACCAACTCCGGTGCACAGGCTGGATGGTCCTCCTGCAGGGAACGCAGGCGAACCCGAGCTTCCTCCGGCCGGGCGCCATCCCGGGCGAGCGCTGTCAACAGCTTGAGCGTGTCGTTCAGGATCTCGGACACGGGTCCGTTCATCGCACAGCTCCAACGGATAACTCATTCGCCCACCCTCCACGAGCGGGAAGCCTGGGGGTGAGGTCGGACGCCAACAGGTCACAAATGGCATCGCTGATGGGGAGGCCGGCCGCGTCCTCGATCCAGAGGTATTGGCCGTTGGGGTTAATCTCCAGGAAGACGTAGCGGCCATCGGGTGTAAGCACGAGATCGATCGCCCCATAGCGAAGGCCAAGATGCTGTACGAGTTCGATGCAGCGCTCGGTGAGGTCAAGCGGCAGAGCGTGCTGAGTAATTGGGGTCGCGGTGGGATCGTAATGCCGCCAGTCGTGGCGAGTGTGATGGGTCGCTTGGGAGGCGATCTCGGCGGCGAACACGTCGGTCCCAACCACAGTGACACGCAACTCGACGCGCTTGGGCACATATGCTTGGAAGATCATCGGACAGAAACGGATGCCGTCGGCGTATCCGATGTCCCGGGTTGAAACCACCTCTGTGTAACGAGCAAACGCCCGGTCGATCTCGGGAACGTGGGTGAACCCGGCGAGCTTACTGACCACCTGGCCGTTGTGCTGCTGATAGAACGCCAGGACGTCGGCCGGGTCGTTGGAGATCAGCGTCGGGGGCAACTCGAAGCCCAGCTGTCCTGCGATCCGGAGCTGGCTGGCCTTGCGCTGTGCCCACCGGAGGACGTGCCGTGGGGCCGGCATCCAGGCAATCGGCAGGGACGCCCAGGCATCCTGGACGACGGTGGTGCTCTCCTCTTCCACGAATGTCCGCGCTGCAACGTCGGCAATCTCCAGGTGAGCCACCGGGCGTCCAGGGCGGCGATACCATGCCGTTGTCGTGGCGCCGAGGTCGATCCTCGTGCCGTCTACTCGTAGCGTCACCGAGGCCGTCCCGCGCGGATCGTAATGCAAGGAGAGGGCGGCCTCAGCCGGGAACCTGGCGGGATCGAACCGGAACACGTCGAGCTTGCGCTCCCTCAACTTCCGCTCGACACGATCCGCGTGGGGATCGACCGGGACGGTGAGAATCAGGATCATGGCAGGCCGGGTCCTTTCCTAACGGATGGAAAGGGGGCGGGCAGCCACGTTGACCACCCGCCCCGCTGCTCCTGCTAGAAGTCCTCGTCCGGGTAGGTTGTCCCCGTTTCCATGTCAATCTCCTTGCTGGAGGTGCAGTAGCAGGAGTTGCGCATGCCGCCGGCAACCAGGCTCAACTCCTCCTCGGACAGGGCCTCGATGTCCATCGACGTGTCGGAAAGATCATGGATCGTCAAGCGAGAGGCGGTGCGCTCAGCGTGACCACGCAGGTTGTTGAGAATCATGGCGTTCTTGACTCCTTCTCTGGTGACTTGTCTGGTTGGACATCGGGGCCATTGACCTGGGTCGTCGTCACCTGCCGCGGTCAGGTTGGACGGTCTGGGTTCTCAGCCCCTAGGCGCTGTGTCGCCGGCCATCGGCGATCACGGGTCTATGGTGCGCCTCAACGCCCGGGGAAACATCCGTGGAGGAACGTATCCGCTGACGAGGGCGAAACGTATTCACGAAGGGGCTGGAAGGGACCGCGCGTACGTCCCTTGCGCAACCGAGTCATCTGCGGCACGCTGGGGAGGAGGAACAGGGAGCCGTCCTCAGCGGAATCTCCACGTCTGGGACGGGAAGTAAGGAAGAAAGGTGACGGCGATGGGACGGTTAGCCGTGCTTGGCTTCGCGCTCGCACTGGTGGTTGTGACGCTCTTTGGAGGGGCGCCGGGACTCAGAAGCGCCCAGGAAGGCACGCCGGAGGCGACTCCGGCGGTAGGCGCCTCCCAGGCAGTGATAGACGAGTCCCTGGCATCCGGCGACGTGGAACCTAGGGATGTAGAAGGCTGTCAGGGTGGTTGCCGACGCTTGGACCTCAAGCGCTACACGCTCGCGCCCGGAGAAAGCATCCCAAACCAAATCTTCAGCGAATCGGCGGCCATCTACGTCGACGCCGGCACGATCGCCCTCACGGCGCTGGAAGGAGAGATCCGGCTCACCCGTGCCCAACTAGCCGCCGCTGGCTCGCCGGTTGCCACGCCGGACGCCACACCGGATGCCGATCTCGCCGCCGGGGAATTGCTGCCGATCGGCACAGAGGTGCGCCTCAACGCTGGAGACGCCCTGTTCCACGGGGGTGACGCCGCCTACGAATTCCGCAACGATGGTGACACCCCGGCGGTTGTTCTCGTCGCGTTTCTCGGGCTTATTGAGGAAAGCCCGGCGGAGGGCTGCCAGGGGGGCTGTTAACTCACTCTTCCCTAGACCGGCCCTCCGCCTCGGCAGGTAGGTAGAGGGCCGCTGCTCAGACAAGCCCAAGGCGGAGTGCGGCGCCAACAGCCGCAGCGCGCGAGTTGACGCCGAGCTTAGCGAGGATATTAGAGGAATGAGTGGTCACGGTGCGGCGGCTGATGAAAAGCAGGTCGGCCACCTCGAAGCTGTCGTGACCCGCCGCGAAGAGCCGCAGCACCTCCAACTCCCGGGTCGTGAGCCCCGCGTTGGGCGGAAGGTCGGGGGTGGCATCGTCGGCGGCCACCGGCCCGGCCACCTGGATGGCTTCGCCGACCGCGATGGTCTCCTCAAGTGGAGTGGCACGACCAGTCTTCCATGCCATCGCGAATCTTGATTCGCCCAGAGCTGCAGAGGCGTCGGCGATCTCCTGGAGATGACCGGCACGGGCTGCTGGCGGGAGGGGAGCGCCGGCAGCCTCGCGCCACGCGTCCGCACCACCGAGCAGCTGGACGGCGTGCTCAGGCTGCCCTTGAGCCAGAGCGACGCTGGCCAGCCCTTCCAGACACTCCACGACCCCACGCTGATCGCCCATCTCACGCCGGAGCGTCAATGCCTCGCGGTAGCGGGAGACGGCCTGCTTGTCGTCCCCCTGCTGGTGAGCGAGTCGAGCCAAGTCAACCAGCGTGTAGCCAATCCCCAGCTTGTCACCTACCTCGCGGAACAGACGCAAGCCCTCCTCGAAGCGCTGACCAGCCGCATCGGCGTCACCCTGACCGGCGGCAAGCTGCCCGAGGATCCAGGATGAATAGGCCAGCCCCGCCAGGTCGCCGAGTTCACGACGCCGTTCAACCACCTCTTCATGAAGTGCCCGGGCCCGCTCGTAATCCCCTTCGTCGCGGGCAACATTCCCGAGGTTGTGGAGTGAGAGCGTGATCCCGTAGCGATCTCCATGTTTGCGCCGGAGATCCAGAGCTTCGCCATGGAGTCGCATTGCCTCCCGGTAATCCCCGCGATTGCTCGCTACCAGGCCAAGACCGTTCAGCGCCGCGGCAACACCCCGTTCGTTGCCATGCGCTCGCCAGAGGTGGAGACTGGCCTCGTAGGCAGCCTCTGCCCGGGGATAGTCATCCAGATCGAGGGCAAGGTTTCCCAGGTGATGGAGCGCCTTGGCCCGGGTCTCGGGCGGGGCGTCGTCCCCTGTCAGTAGGGCACGTTCCAGCCACTCTCGACCTTCGCGGAGATGCCCACGGGGCGCCCAGAAGCGCCAGAGGGCGCTCGCCAGGCGCAGCCCGATCCCGGCATCACCCCCAGTTGACGACCAGTTGAGCGCAGACCGCAGGTTCTCGTGGTCGGCCTCAAGCCGTGATAACCAGGTGATCTGGTGCGGTCCCGCGAGTTCGGCCTCCGCCTGCTCGGCCACATCCAGGAACCAGGCAGCGTGCCAGGCCCGAATGGCCGCCTCCTCCCCGCTCTCTGCCAGCCGCTCCAGCGCGTACTCCCGCACCGTCTCCAGCATGGAGAACCGGGGCTCCCCTGCCCGAAGTTCGGATCCTTGCAGCAGGCTGTCATCCACCAGCCCTCCAAGGAGGTCCAGAACAGGGGTGTCAAGAGCGGTGATTCGAGCGAGAGAGGCCAGGGAAGAGGATCGAATAGGCTGCCCTCTCTGCGCTTCTGCGGAGGCGTCACTGCCCCCAGCACAGACCCCTTCAGCTGCCTCCAGCGTGAAGCCGCCGGCGAAGACCGCCAGCCGGCGGAAGAGAATCTGCTCCTCCCGGTCCAGCAGGTCGTGGCTCCAGGCGATGGTGTCGCGGAGCGTACGCTGCCGTTCCGGCAGATCCCGGGGGCCCCCAGTCAACACGCGGAGCCGGTTGGTCAAACGGGCCAGCAGCGCGTCCGGAGATAGCACCTTGACCCGGGCCCCCGCCAACTCGATGGCGAGCGGCAGCCCGTCCAGTTGACGGCAGATCTCGGCCACCACAGCGGCGTTTGTGGTGGTTATGGCGAAGCTCGGATCGACTCCCCTCGCCCGATCGACGAAGAGCCGGACCGCGTCGTAGTCGAGCACTGGCTCGGCCTCTGCACCGCGAGGAGGCGGGAGGGTGAGCGGCGGTACCGGGCGCTCGTGCTCGCCCCGCAGCCGGAGCCGAGTGCGGCTAGTGGCCACCACCTTCATCCCCGTGCAGGCGGTCAGCAAGTCTGTGATCACCCCGGCGCCGTCCACCAGCCGCTCCAAGTTGTCCAGGACCAGGAGTTGGTGACGATTCCGCAAGGCATCCATCAGCGCCGTCAGCGCTGACCAGTGGCTCTCCTCTCGCACGCCCAGCGCTCCGGCAATCGTCACCGGCAGCAGATCGGGGTCGGTCACCGCGGCGAGTGAGATGAACCGCACCCCGTCGGCAAACTCGTGCCGAAGGTCACTCGCGACCCGCAAGGCAAGCCGAGTCTTGCCGATGCCGCCGGGGCCGGTCAGTGTCACCAGTCGGATCTCATCCTGCCGCAGCAGAGAGCACAGACTCGCCACCTCCGCCTCCCGCCCGACAAAGGGCGTGAGTGGACTGGGCAGGTTCTCAAGGGCCTCGAACGCCGCAGGCGCGACCACGATATTTACCCATTTCCGCGACGATCGCCGTCTAGCCCCCCGTCCGCGTGGCATCCTCGCGTCTCAATCCTCCTCAGCGCGCCGGAAGCGGCGTGGGTAATGAAGAGGCACGCGCACGGAGATGACGGTGCCGCAGTATAGCGAGGGAGGCCGGCGACCGGAGACCAGCCAGTGTGGCAAGCGCCGGCCGGTCTGCCTGCGGAAGATCAGTGCTTCCGGGGCCGGAAGCCGGCCGCCGTGGCGTCCTCGGCGGTGGCGAAGCAGATTTCGGGAATGGTCCGGTCGTAGGAGGACTCGCCGGGAAGGTGGTAGATCCTCGACGACGCATTGCCCTTGATCGGGTATCCGTCTGGGCAAGCTGCTGTGCCCGTGCCTGGGACGGAATTGACCGGGGCAGCCGCTTCGCCGCCAGTCGATGCAGGACTCGTCCCCCCAGGACCCTGCCTGTCGCCGCGCGGTGCCCCGGCCGTATCGTTTGGAGCAGCAGCGCCCTCTCCACTGGCGACGGCTGAGACGGCGTCGGACCGGCCGCTCTCCTGCCCTGGCGGGACGCCGGTCATTTCATCGTCCTGAAGGGACGCGGGCCTTAGGATCTCCTCCACCTGAGGATCGCGGGCCGGGTCTCTCACAGCCAGGATCCCGACCTGACTGATCGCAGTATCCACATTCTCGGCAGGAGTTTGTGTCGACTCAGTACCGCTGGGGATGTCGGTCAGCGCCGGTGAGGGTCCGGAATCAAACGCCGCAGCCGGTGGCGTGGCGGCGGCCTGTGACGCCGAGCTCGCGGCGGTCTCCGCGCCACCAGGATCCTCGGCGCCAGATTGGGATGACTCCGGCTTGGGTGACGCATGCGAGCGGACCGGTTGTGCCTGGGCCGCCCGGCGTTCGGTCCAGGCAATCACGATTGCTGTGACCCATGCTGCCACGCTCAGAACGCGGCTGAGGTTCTTCATCGCCGGTCTACCCTCCCCATCGCTTGCGGCGGCGAGCCCTCGGTCGGACCGGAGGGTGGCCTTGCGAGCAGGCCAAACGTCTTGGCTCGATCCAGGCCTTCAGCACGCTCCCCCGGCCGATCCATCGTTGTCTTGGGCAGGATACCGCCCCGCGCCGCTGTCTGCCTCCCAGCAGGAATGCCCCTGGATCCGGACGAGCCGGGCCTGGAGCCGCCCGGGAGCACGGGCGCTCCTATTGAACCCGACCAGAACGAGACCTGGGGTGGCACTGGTACGCCACCCCAGGTCTCCGAAACCCGCGCGCTCGGGCTTGAACATTGCCTGCCGCGTGAGAGCGGCGCCTACTTCGAGCTGGGCCGAATCAGCCGGTGGTACAGGCCGAACAGCAGGAAGGTGGGCGGCCACTGGCCCACAAACAGGGCCCAGTTGTCCTTGTTGCTCAACTTGAGAAGGGCCGAAATACCGATAGAGGTGAGAGCAGCCCAGTACCAGGTCTCCTCTGGAATGCTGTCTGTGACGCGGAAGAACGTCTGCTGGGGCTCGTCGCTCTTCCTTCCAGTGATGGCCATCTGCATCTGACTCCTTGATGATGGTCCCCCGCGGGACGCGGCTGCCCAATCGGCGGGCTAGGACATCCTGTGTGCAGGAGATGTGCCAATGAGGCCCGAACGGGTAGCGGTCACGCCCGGGGCTTGAAGGACGCCCACCGCCCCGGCCGCGTCAAGCCTGAGGTGAGCGAATACATTCACCGCCGCCGCTGCCGTGATGGAGGTCGAATGGCGGCGCCTGGTCTCGCCTCAGCATTGATCGTGGAGGGATGCCACATGGTATAATTTCTAGGTTATGGAAACACCGACCACGCTTCAACTAACGACCTCGGTTCCGGCAGGCGAGCCTATGCAGCTTGTGCAGCGGCGCGGCCCTGAGCGGCCGCGGCTGTCCCGGCGGGAGCGCCCTATCTCCTGCTACGACCTCACCCTGCCCGAGCTGGAGGAGCGCGTCCGCGCGGCCGGTGTTCCCGCGTACCGCGGGCGCCAGATCTTCGCCTGGCTGTACCGCCACCTTGCGCCGGGCTACGGGGTGATGACCAACCTGCCGACGGGGTTGCGGGCCGAGTTGGCCGGTTCGCTGCCGCTCTCCCCCCTTGCTCCCGTGCGAGAGGCTGAGGCGGATGATGGGGAAACAATCAAGACCCTCTACCAGACTCACGATGGACAGTTTGTCGAAACCGTGCTGATGCTCTACCCGGACCGGGCTACGGTTTGCGTCTCCTGCCAGGTCGGGTGCGCGGTCGGCTGCGCCTTCTGCGCGACGGGCCTCGCTGGCCTGACCCGCAACCTCTCGGCGGGGGAGATGGTGGCCCAGGTGGTCGGGGCGGCACGGCGGGCACGTGATCTCGGGCGGACACTGACCAACATCGTGATGATGGGGATGGGCGAGCCCCTCCACAACTACGCCGCGACGATGAAGATGGTGGAGATCCTTCACGAACCCCACGGGCTCAACTTCGGCGCTCGTCGGATCACGATCTCGACCTCCGGCGTGGTGCCCCGCATCGATGCCCTTGCCACGGAGCCGTACCAAGTCAATCTGGCCGTCTCCCTGCACGCGCCAAATGACGCCCTGCGGGACAAGCTGGTACCTCTCAACAAGCGGTATCCGGTGGAGGATCTCATCGCGGCCTGTCGCCGCTACGGGCAGGCCACCGGCCGCCGCGTCTCGTTCGAGTACGCACTGATGGCCGGTATCAACGACTCGGACGAGATCGCGCAAGAGCTGGCCGATCTGCTCCGTGGCAGCGGCGTCCTCTGCCACGTCAACCTGATCCCGCTCAACCCTGTCGATGTGCTGCCCTACGAGCGGCCGGATCCGGTCGGCATCGAGCGCTTCGCGGCGGCCATCCGCGCCGCCGGCATCCCCACCACCGTCCGCTACTCGCGAGGGGTGGAGATCGCGGCCGCCTGTGGTCAACTTCGCGCTGAACACGTCGCGGAGGCGCGGGAAGTGGTTGCCGCTGGA
>JAUJMG010000007.1:0-16081 GCA_030446955.1 Thermomicrobiales bacterium | reverse complement strand
CTGCACCGCTTGCAGCAGATCCTCCGTCGTCGGGGTGTCGGCAACATGGAGGGCCGGCTTGGCAAAGAGGACGATCCCGCCCCGGTTGATCACGAAGGCTCCGGGCAGCTGCCAGATGCTTCCGACGGGGCGTCCCAACCCCACCCCGCGCAGCAGAGCCCACACAGCCCGTCCTGCCGCCATGGGCTGAAGGAAGGCGCCCGGGCCACCCTCAATCAAACCGTAGGCAGCGAAGGCGGCTCGGTCCGGGTCGGCGAGGACGGCATAGGGCAAACTCAACTCCCGCGAGAACGCCGCTGACTCTGCCGGTGTTCCCTGCCCAATGACGGCCAGCGTTGCCCCCGCTTGGACGATACGCTCGTGGTCGCGGCGCAACTGCGCCGCCTGCTCGCGGCAGAGCGTTCAGCCAAAGTGACGCACGAAGACCAGCACCAGCGCACCCGGGGACTCCGCCCACAAGTGAGACAGGCGAATCTGAGATCCCGCCGCGTTGCGCAGCGCGATGTCCGGCGCCAGATGTCCTGGCTTGAGGGACACCGGAGTGAGGCGTCGCTGCGCGGCGATTCCCATCGCTGTTCCTCCATCACCACATCCCAGGGTCAAGCGGTGCTGCAGGCATCAGTGCCGTCACCGGTCGAAGGAGAGTGAGCAAGCGCGAGACCAGGATTATGGGCTGGGCGAGCGCTGGCTACGCCTCATCCGGCAAAGAGCTATCGGCGCCAGTGGATCGGAGTTGACGCGCGGTCAAACCCTTAGCACTATTGGATTATCACGAGTACCGGCAGTACTGCAGGCCACCCGGCGGTGGCCTGTCATGTCGGCAGCACAGGGGGAGCCGTGGGCCCCGCGATAGCGGCAGAGGAGTTTGACGGGCAGGAGCCGCTGCCGTTTGCCCTCGAGGGAGAGGGGGAGCGGGGTGCCGTTGCAACCCCACCCATGCCGCTCACTCCGCTCGTCGGACGCGAGTCCGCCGCCGCAACGATCGCGGATCTCCTGCGCAGCGATGACGTCCGGCTCGTAACGCTGATCGGACCCGGGGGGGTGGGCAAGACCCGGCTGGCCCTCCATGTCGTGATCGAACGCGACCTGGCAGCCGCATTTGCCGACGGCACCATCTTCGTCTCGCTCGCCTCTGTTGCTGATCCCGCCCTGGTGCTTCCTACCATTGCCCAGGCAATCGCCCTACGCGACAGCGGGGACCGCTCCCTCCCTGACCGCCTCCGCGATGTGCTCCGTGACCGGCATCTGTTACTCGTGCTTGACAACGTGGAGCAGGTCGCCGGCGCAGCGCCCGAGATCGCCAGCCTGCTGGCGGACTGTCGCGGCGTGCGGGTCTTGGCGACCGGCCGGGTGCCCCTGCGTATCTCTGGCGAGTTCGAGTTTCCCGTCGCGCCGCTAGCGCTACCAGACCTCGATCATCTCCCTGCCGTCAGCGACCTTGCCGAGACGGAGGCTGTTGAGCTCTTCGTCCAACGTGCCCGCGCCGTGAGGCCGGACTTTGCCCTCACCGAGGCCAACGCAGCGGCAGTCGCCGGGATCTGCGCGCGGCTGGACGGGCTCCCGCTGGCGATTGAGCTCGCCGCGGCACGGGTGAAGGTGCTGTCACCCTCCGCGCTGCTGGCCCGTCTGACGAACCGACTCCAGGTCCTCACCGGCGGGGCACGTGATCTGCCCGACCGCCTGCGGACGATGCGGGGAGCGATCGCCTGGAGCCATGACCTGCTCTCCCCGGAGGAGCAGACGCTCTTCCGGCACCTGGCCGTGTTCGTCGGGGGATGCACCCTGGAAGCAGCTGAAGCCGTGTGTGGTGCCGCGGACGACGCGGAACCTCGTGACTCGTGTCCTCCTCTGGCCGACATCCTCGATGGTCTCACCTCGCTCGTCGACAAGAGCCTGCTGCGACAGGAGGACGGGCCTGGCGGCGAGCCTCGGTTCCGGATGCTGGAGACCATCCAGGAATATGGCCTGGAGCGCCTGGCGGCGAGTGGTGAAGAAGCGGCGGTTCGCCGACGGCACGCGGCCTGGTGCCTAGCGCTCGCCGAACAGGCCGAGCCGGCCCTGGTTGGCCCCGATCAAGACCTGTGGATGGACCGCCTGGAGACGGAGCACGACAACCTCCGAGCCGCGCTCGGCTGGACAACGGAGACGGGCGACGCCGAGACGGGGTTGAGACTGACCGGCGCGCTCTGGTGGTTCTGGCAAATTCGGGGCTATCTCGGCGAGGGACGGGCTTGGCTCGATCGCACGATTGCAGAGGGTCGACGAGGCGACGGCAGAGGGGGCATCGGCTCAACGCCCGGGGTGCGCGCCCTCGCCGGCGCCAGCCTGCTTGCAGGGCTTCAGCAGGACGATGAGGACGCGACCGCACTGGCCGAGGAGGCGCTGGCGGTGGCCCGTGAGATTGGTGACCGGGAGGGGATCGCCCGTGCCCTATTCATGCGCAGCTTCGCGGCAGGTGGGCAGGGGGATCACACGACGGCGATCGCGGACGCTGCCGCGGCTCTGGACCTCTTCCGCGACCTAGGGGACGACCACTGGATCGCCTTCGCCCTGAACCGCCTAGGCATCGAGACCTATGAAGAGGGCAACTTGGCCGGCGCGGCAGCGCGCTACGAAGAGGCGCTCGATCGGTGGCGTCGCCTCGGCAACTCATGGGGAATCGCTACCGCGCTTACCAACCTCGGGCTGGTCGCCCGGGCCGACGGCGATGACCGGCTCGCCGCAGAGCGGTATCAGGAAGCCCTGCTGCTCTGCTGGCGGCAGCGGGATCAGTGGGGCCTGGTGGAGCTGCTCGTCGCCCTTGCCGACATTGCCGCGTCTCAGGAGCGGGTGGACCAGGCAGATCTGGCGACCCGGCTCCTTGGCGCCGGCGACGCGGTTCGCGAGAGGGCCGGGCTCATCCTCCAGCCATATATGCGGACCAACGCGGACCGGGCCGAAGCCACTCTCCGGGCGCGGCTGGGGGATGGAGGGTACCGGACGGCCTGGAATGTTGGGCGGGAGATGCCGCTTGCGGAGGCCATCGTCGCGGCATCGGCGGTCGCGTCCAGCCCCATAGGAGGCAAATCCCAGGGTGCTGAAGGCGTGCGCCGCGGCCCGACCTCCTCAGCGGAAACCGTCGAACTCACGTCGCGTGAGCGGGATGTCCTCCGGCTCCTGGTCGACGGGCGATCCAGCCGGGAGATTGCTGCCGACCTGTTCATCAGCCATCGGACCGTCACCACCCATGTGGCCAACATCTTCGCCAAGCTCGGCGTCGACTCCCGGGCGGCGGCGGTCGCCTTTGCGTTCCAGCACCAACTCCTGGAGGACACGCCGGGTCCTTCCTGAGACGCGGGCGGATGCGGCGGACCCGAACCTCGCCAACCTGATCTGCCTCGACGAGCGCCCCGACGGCACTGACGCTGCTCCGGGCGCCACGCGGCCAGCGCATGCTCGGACGGGAGCCACGGTCAAGCACGCGAGACGCGGCGCCGACACCCGCTCCTCCCTGCGCTGCTCAGTGCCGTCAGCCCTCCCCCGGCCGCCGGCCCTCCCCCGGCCGCCGTCACCCCAACGGACGCCCGCGCCTTCTTCCACCAGACCGGCTTCCCGTTCCCCCGAACCCGGTCAACCTCCATGACGACCGCTGTCGCGGGGCTCGCGGTCGCGCTCCACAGCCGCACTCGTCTGGAAGGCGGCGTAGGATGGATGGACGATGAGGCGGGCGACGCCGATGGCGATCTCGTGGGGGGGATCGTCGGCGGGCGGGCGGATAAGAGGGACGTCGTTCGTCAGGCGGGTGAAGAGCGAGGCGAGGGGATTGGCGTCGGTGGCACGGACAGGCTGCCCATCGAGCAGGCGCAGGAGCCGCGGCCAAGTCCCCCAGGCGGCGCGACGGTCCGGCTCCGGGCCGTCGCTGAAGTGAGCGAGGTAGCGGCCGAGCACGAAGGGATAGACCTTCTGCACCCGAAAGGTCTTGGCGGTCCGGGGGTCGACGCGGCCGAGGAGCGCGTCGGCTCCATGCCGTTTCAGCCAGGTGAGCACGCCGGAGATCTGGCGGTTGGCGTAGAGGACATTGTCGCGCTGGCGCGCCAACTCAGCGGTCGACCGGGCGAAAGGATCCTGCGACTTCAACTCGAAGAAGCCGAGGGTGTCGGTCTTCCGATCGAAGACAACGGCGTCGATGTCGGTGCGCACGTCGCCATCGTCTCGTCGGAGCTCGATCCTGCCGGCACTCGTCACGAACCGCTTGTCCCCGAAGAGCGCGTAGAGGTCCTGACGGAAGACGACCTCACGGAGATAGGCGGTGTTGTGATACTCCTGCGCGGCGCGTCGTCTGAGCTCGCGAGTCAGGAAGAGCAGCGGCTCCGTCGTCAGCCCATGGATCGACCAGACGAGCCGACCAGGGTCGACTCGAACGAGCGGTGCGGCCGCGACGCCAGGCACGGCGGCGTGATAGGCCGCGCTCTCTCGGTCGAGTGTGAAGGCGGCGACCGCCTGGCCGATGACCGCGGGATCGACGGCGAGGTCTGAGGCAATCGCGGCGACCAGGGAGGGCTCAGAGCGCGGCGCCGCCGCTTCCCCGCGGTCACGCGCCTGGAGTGCCCAACCAAGGATCTGCCCCAACACGTCGCGGTACGTTTGGATGGTGCAGCCGCCGATCGCGGCGTCGGACGGATAGCCGAGTTGATACGCCATCATCTTCAGGTGCACGTTGGCTAACCGGCGGTAAAACGCCTCGTTTCCAGGATCGCTGCTCTCCGTATCCTGCCGCTCGGATTGCAGGGCGCGAAGCTCAGGCTCATGACGCTTGGCAAGCCACGAGGCCCACCAGTCAATATCCGCGCGCTCTCGCCAACTCGTCGGCGCCCGCTTCGTTGCGATCCAGGTGTGGAACGTCCCGTTGCCGTCCTCGACCATCCGCATGAAGCCGGTCTCGCAATGCGCCAGGACCAGCTCGGCCTCGGCCAGTCGGCCGCACTCCTGAAGAAAAACTCGCCCCCAGCCTTCCAACCCATCGCCGGATGAAACTGGCGCTGCCGTGGCGTCATCGCCGGTGGCTTCGAAGCAGAGCTGCAGCGCCTTGTTCCCGCCCAGGTTGGCGAGGCGACGACCGGTGACGAGGTCGGGCAGCGGCTTGATATCGGGTGAGTGCGGCAGCCGGTCCCGGGTGCGAAGGAGTGCGAGGATGGCCGCCTGGCGGACGGGTGGAACGCCCGCGCGGAGGCGGCGCTGCTGCTCTTCGATCACCTGGCGGAGTTGTTCTTGGGCGTTCATGCGCTGGGGCCGTTCCATCGCCGGGCAGTGACGGAGGTCGACCGAGGAGGCGCAAGGCAGGCCCGGGATGGCGCGACACCGCCGACCATGGTGCCACCTGCTCTAGTCAGACGCAGGCCCCTCAGAGGCCGGCTCGGTAGCAGCGGGAAGATCGCAGACACGCGTTGCATCATTTGTCCAGGAGGCCGAGGGCAAGGTGCGCAGCACGAGGGCACCGCTCCCATCACGGAACGTTTCGGTGGTTGCCCCGCGGATCACGGTCGCCATTGGCCCGGCATAGGCCCAGGTTTGCTTGAGCCGGTGTTTGTCAACCACAACCCAGCCGTCCGGATGGGAAGCCAACTCCGCACAGAGGCCGGCCGTCGTGACAATCGAGTCCGTGCCGGTCCAGTAATCGAGGTAGCGACCATCGGGAGCGAGCTGAGTATAGCGGCGGGTGCGAGAGCTCTCCTCCTGCCCGGCCAGGAAGACGAGATCGTCGCGGCCACCGAGCGCGAGATAGGCAACAGGGGGGAGACTGACGATGACCTGCTCCCCTGGCCGCCGGTGGGCTGCGACCTCGGTGAGGGCCGCGACATGGCCGGGGCCAACGACCGGCTGGGCTAGCCGATCCCGGAGCCGCATCCCCCCATGGACGAACAAGAGCAGCACGCACACAGCGGCGGCGGCTCGCGGAACCCAAGCAAGTCCATATACGCCCGGGGTGGCATCGCCTGCGGACTCAAGGAGGCCGACGAGGGCAAGGGCGGCCAGGACGAAGCCCAACGGGTGAACGTTGAGCAGGTAACGCCCGAAGTCTTCGCCGGTGAAGGTGGCAAGGAGCAAGATCGGCAGCCAATAGCAGGCGAGGAGGACCCCGGCGAAGCGCCGGCGGTTCTCGGTTGCCGCATTGTCGGGAGTGAGCGGCTGCAAAAGGTCCCGTCCGATGATCAGCCCTGAAAGCAGGGCCACCACCGTCGGCATCAGCCCGGAAAAGGCGCCGTTGCCGAACAGCTCTCTCCAGACTCGCAGGCTGGGATGGAGGATCTGCCCCGGATCAATCACCCCCTCACCGGCGAACGAGAGGAATGGGGTCGAGCCGGTGGCGTCGAGATCTGGTGGGCCCACCAATCGTCCCAGCACGGTCAGGGCAAGTGGTGCTAGCAGGCAGAGACCGAGGCTCAACGCCACGTCGCGTCGCACACTAAGGAGCGTCCGTCCATAGACGAGCAGGGCGACGAGCGCCAGCGGCGGCCAGAGCAGCGCCGCGCCGATATGGGCAAAGGTGGCGAGCCAGAACGTCATCACCATCGCGGCGAGGAGACGTCGGGGAAGAACGGGCTCGGGCCAGACAACCAGGCGGAGGAGGATCCAGACGAGCGCGAGCGTGAGCGCCTGGAGCAACGCATACATCCGAACATGCCCGCTCCACTGCACGCTCACAGAATCGATCGCGACCAGGGCTGCTGCGAAAGCCCCTCCCCAGCCGGTACCGGTCACGAGGCGACCGATCCTGTAGGTCAGGAAGACGGCAACGACGCCAGCCACGACGCTGACCAGTCGTAGAACGGCCAGGTCCTCCAGATCGCCGAATCCGAGCGAAACGAGCGGAGCGAGCAGATAGGAGAGCGTAGCGCCGTGCAGGTAGAGGATGCCGGAAGGCAGGATCGGCACGCCACGCTCGGCGACCATATGCGCCGCAAGCACGCTGGCCGGCTCATCGACGTGGGGGGAGAGCTACTCGCTGGCTGTCAGGCGCATCAAAAGGCCGACGGCCAGGACCACGGCCACGACCACTGGGACGATCGAGCTTCGCTCCAGAGTGATGTCATCGTCGCCGAAGGCACCCGAGTGGGCAACAGCGTCAGCCCGGAGGGGCTCATCCCCTTGGGGCCTCGGCAATCCTCTGAGATCTCGTCGCCCGCCAACGACGTTACCGCTCACGCGCGCTCCTCCATCCGCTTCCCTCCCTCGTGACCCTGACGATGCCATCAGGTCCAAATAGGCGGATAGCATGACGGGGCTTTCATTGGGTGGCCTCTCTACCACCCGCACCATCGCCCGGCTCTGCCGATGCCTCAGTGTCACGCGGGATATTTAGATGATGGCGGATCCGGAGTCTCGTGTCCACTCGATGCGGCGGCACGACCTTCACCGCCTCCAGCCTTGAGGCTGAGCGCTGCCACGAACATGGCGCAGCGCCTGGGCCCTGGTTGGCCCCGCTGAGCAGCAACCCGCTCCCTGCGAACTTGCGACAGCAGGCCTGTGCAGGCGTGGAACCTGTGCCGGTGTCGATGAATGGAAGCGGCGCGGCAGGATTGGTTAGCGCGGAGGGCTACCGGTGGCGCACCGAACGGGAAGGGCGCAAGCGCGAGGGGCGGGCCAACCAGAGGTCACCGTGCTATGTGAGGGTCAAATTACCGATGACCTAAAAAAGACGAGGGGCCGGTCCAATGGACCGGCCCCTCGCCCCGGGCATCACAGCTGCCGAAAGCCTCTAAAGGCTCACGACCTCCGCCGTGATGCCCTCGTGACCGTGACTACTCATGGGCATCACCTCCTTTTCCCTACGCGGACTAGAGGATGAATCATTGCAGTCGAGTGGGCCGAAACCATTTCCCTCAACCGCTGGGTGAAGCCTACCATGCCTCCCCGCCGGGCGTCAATCATTTCGTGATCTGAAAACACAATGGTCTCGGTAGTGGATGGTGCCGGCCTGCACCGAGCCGAATGCGAACCGGGAGCCGCACGTCCAGAGGACTATTGATGCCTGGCCCCGTCGCTCTAACCCCGGCAGATGGACGTATCCCTAGCTCAAGCGGCTCCCCTCGCGACCCTGCCACCCTCCGCCGGACCTCCCTGCCCGCTTCACAGCGCATTCACGATTCCCCGCTACCGTTGATCTCAGACGGGGAAGCTCCCGTCAGGACATGTAAAGGAGACCCCAATGAACGAACGAGAGATCAAGCGCATCGGGATTGTGGTTGGGTTGAGCCTGGTGGGCATGGCAATCCTGAATGGTGCTTACCGGGCTGGCTTTGCCGCCGGTCTCGCTCAGGGCGGACAGGGAGCCGCGGTGGTACCGGGTCACGGAGGGTTTGGCTTCTTCCCGCTTCCGCCAATGTTGCTCTTGGTCGCGGGCGTCATCCTCTTCGTGGTCTGGCGCCGGCGATGGTCCGGAGACGGCCCCGCACCCTCCGGTCACGGACCCAGCGGTCGACCGCCCCGGATCTTCGAGGAGTGGCATCGGAGGGCTCACGAGGCCGGCGCCACGGAGCCGCCGGCACCGCAGGGCGGACAGTCTGAGACTCGATCCTCCGATACCACCAGGACCACGATCGTCTGAGGGCGCGGCCGGCGGCAGAACGTCTTGCCGCCGGCCCGCCTCTGCACGATGCTTACGAGTGAGGTGCGATGAAGACGATCCTTGTGGTGGAAGACGAGCCTGCGATTGCCCACCTCGTCCGGGATTACCTGGAGCAGGCGGGCTTCGCAGTCCTCGTGACACGTGACGGCAACGAGGCTCTCCGCCGCGCGCAGGCCACACTGCCGGATTTGGTCGTGCTTGACCTCGGCCTGCCCGGTCGTGACGGTTTGGATGTCACGCGGGAACTACGCCGGTCCTCCGATGTCCCGATCATCGTTGTCACGGCGCGAGGCGAGGAGACCGATCGGATCGTCGGCCTTGAGCTGGGGGCCGATGACTACGTGACCAAGCCGTTCAGCCCGAAGGAACTTGTCGCGCGGGTCCGCGCCGTGTTCCGCCGCAGCGAGACCCGACAGGAGACCGCCGAGACCATCCGGGCCGCTGACCTTGAGATCGACGTGCCGCGCATGCGCGTGACGATCGGCGAGCGCCTCGTGGACCTGACGGCGACCGAGTTCCAACTGCTGGTTGCCCTCGCGCGCGAACCCGGGCGCGTCTTCACCCGGAGCCAGCTGCTCGACGCCCTCCATGGAGTTGCGTTCGAGTCGTACGAGCGGGCGATCGACGCTCACATCAAGAACATCCGCCGCAAGGTCGAGCCGAGCCCTGGCGCACCCCGGTACATCCAGACGGTCTATGGGGTCGGTTACCGGTTCGCCGAGTCGTAAGGTTCAGGACAGGTCATGTCGGACCCGGGAGACGGGCAGCGAGGAGAGCGCCCGCCGCAACGGCCGGAAAGGGAGGAGCCGCCCCCAGCCACTTGGCGAGATGCCCGCCGCGGGTTTCTCCGGGAGACCAGGTGGGGACCAGGCGGCCGGCACCAAAAGGGGCGCCCACCATGGTGGCCGGAAGGAGAAGCGTGGCCCCCGGCCGACTGGCGGGACGCCCGCCGCGGCTTTCTCCGTCGGGTCGGCTGCTTCGTGGGGATCGTGTTCGGTCTCCTGCTCGTCGCGGATGCGCTGGCGGCCTGGCTGATCTTTGGGCGTCCGGATCACTGGCCCGCTGGATCGGGTCCCCCCTTCCAAGGAGGAGATCGACCGGGTCCCCCCTTTGGATTCTTCGGCGTTGTGCTCCTGATCATCATCATCGTCGTGGTCGGGCGGGCGGTGCGGCGGACCGCCGCCCCCATCGCCGACGTGATGGCAGCCGCGGATCGGGTGGCCGCCGGCGACTATACCGTCCGCGTCGAGACCAGCGCTTCCGGTGAGGTGGGTCGGCTGGTGGATTCATTCAACGCGATGACCTCCCGCCTTGAGGTGAACGAGGTGCAGCGGCGCAACCTCCTCGCGGGCGTCGCCCACGAGCTACGCACCCCGCTGGCGGTGATCCAGGGCAACGTCGAGGGGATGCTGGACGGGGTCTACCCCCGCGACGACGAGCGCCTCGGCTCACTCCTCGAAGAGACGACGGTCATGGCTCGCCTGCTGGAGGATCTCCGTACCCTCTCCATGGCTGAAGCGGGCGCGCTGCGGCTGCACCGCGAACCAACCGACGTTGCCGAACTGATCGACGACGTGCTGGCGGCGCATCAGCCGCGGGCGAAAGCAGGCGGGGTAGAGCTATCGAGCAGCGTAGCGTCACTGCCGACGCTTGACGTGGATCCCGTGCGGGTGCGGGAGGTGCTGGGTAACCTCCTCACGAACGCGCTGCGCCACACCCCTGCTGGAGGCTCCATCCGGATCGAGGTCGCGCAGGATAACCGCTCTGCTCTCTTTTCCGTCGCCGACACCGGCACCGGCATCGCCCCGGACGACCTGCCTCGCATCTTCGACCGCCTCTGGAAATCCGCCGACTCGGGTGGCAGCGGCCTCGGCCTTGCCATCGCCAAAAGCCTGGTGGAAGCTCACGGTGGCGAGATCCGCGCCGAAAGCCGGTCCGGCCATGGCACCACGATCCGCTTCACCCTCCCCTTCGACATCAGCGAAGGGTTGCGCCAAAGCGGGGGCCTGCGTCAGCGTGCGGGTGCCCCCGCAAGCGCCGATGCAACCTCCGGCCAGACATAGCAGTCCGGCATCCGGTTGGCGAGGGAGGGGACCTGACGGCGAACCTTCTTCAGGTAGGCAAGGTCCAGATCGGCGGAGACCACGGTCTCTGCGTCCGGGGCGGTAGCGAGGACGGTGCCCCAGGGATCGACGATCAGGGAGCGACCGTAGCACCAGTTCCCCGTCGCGTTCTGGCCGAACTGAGCCGGGGCGACCATGAAGACGCCATTCTCAATTGCCCGGGCGCGGATCAGGACCTCCCAGTGGTCCTTGCCGGTGGTCATCGTGAAGGCGGCGGGCAGCAGGATCACCTCTGCCCCCTTGAGGGCCAGGATCCGGAACAACTCAGGGAATCGCAGGTCGTAGCAGATGGCGAGTCCCACTGTCACGCCGTCCACGTCCACGGTCGTGACCGCATCTCCGGGCTGGATGGTCGCCGACTCCTGGTAAGTCGCGACGCCGTCCAGGGTGACGTCGAACATGTGGATCTTGCTGTACCGGGCAATCAGGTCGCCGTTAGGGTTGAAAACGGCGGTCGTGTTGCGCAGGCGTGGCTCCTCTGGGACGGCCTCCTGAACACTGCCCGCATGGAGGTAGATCCGGTGGCGGCGCGCCCGGTCGGCTAGGCGGTCCATGGTCGGCCCGGGGATAGGCTCGGCGTTGGGTCGTTCCCCCTCCGCTGGCCCCAGGTAGCTCCAGACCTCCGGCAGCGCAATCAGCCGGGCTCCGGCCCCCGCCGCCCGGTCAATCAAGGCCAGCGCGGTCTCCAGGTTGGCTGCCTTGTCGTCCCGCGAGTTCATCTGGACAGCGGCGACCCGGAGCAGATTGTCAGTGGCGACGCTGGGATTCATGAGACGGCCTCCTGTTCGCAGCGGGTGGGCGGCGGCATGGCCGGCATGGTAGCACGCGGAAGGCACCCCGGCTGTCTGGTCATGCCCCAGGACCCTGACACCTCGACAGACGACGGGGCTCCACGGCTTCTAACCGCCTTCCCTCCCCAAACCCGTTTCGATCTCGCCGAGGCGCCCCTCTCTCCCTCGCACAGGCCTGGACCGGAGCCAGGGGGTAAGTGCCGCCCCGCGATACACGCCAACTGGAGCCGGGGTTACAGGAACAGCCCACGCACCACGGCGCTGACGCAGAGAATCAGCACCAGGGCGATCAGCAAGGTCAGGATGACCAGGCAGGAGCGGGATGCCGAGCCGATCCCTTGCGGATCGCTCGGCGCCGTCGGAGCGCCGTCCGGGCCGGGAAGCAGCGTCCGCCCTGATAGGTTCTGATCCGGGCGCGGGTCGGAGCCGTTTGATGCCACAGCGTCTGGTCCCTCGAACCGGGGCTACGGGCGGCGCTTGCTGGCGCGCGGGGAACGGGGCGTGGGCGTCGCTGAGGCGGGAGCCGGCGAGGCACCCGCCGGGGGCTCCATCAGCGAGAGCCGCCAGACGTGGACAATGCGTGTCAGGGCCGTGAGGTGGGTGGCCACCGCCAGGATCCAGAGCGCCCAGAGCGGCCGGTCGATCAGCAGGCAAAGCGCCAGCAGCACGACCCGTTCCGGCCGCGCGACCAACCCCACCGAGGCGGTGTAGCCAGCCGCCTCCGCCCGCGCCCGCGCGTAACTGATCAGCAGCGCCCCCGCCGCCGCCACGAAGACGAGGATCGCGCCGAGGTCGTCGTCCCCCGTCCCGAGCAGGTAGACCAGCACGCCGAGGTAGACGACCACCTCCGAGTAGCGGTCCAGCGTGGAATCCAGGAAGCCGCCGAAGCGCGTCATCGTCCCAGTCGCCCGGGCCACCGCGCCGTCAACCATGTCGAACGCGCTCGCCAGGAGAAGGAGAGCACCGCCCCAACGAGGGTGTCCGGTGGCGATCACAATGGCCACCAATGCGTTGAGCAAGAGCCCGATGACCGTCAGCATGTTGGGCGTGAGGCCGAGGCGCGCCACGGCGCGCCCCAGGATCAGCATGTAGCCCCGGACCCAATGCCCGATGCGCTCCGAGATCACTGGACGCCTCCCGCCTCGCCCAGCCCCGGTGCGATTCGACCGCGCCTCCCAACCTCCGGCGCCCTCACGGCGTCAATCCTCGCCGCCACGGTGCGGCTCCAGCGGCAGCGCCCGCCTCCGTATAGACGTCGAGCACTTGGGCTGCGATGCGTGGCCAGGCGTAGCGCTGGGCGGTGACGCGCCCCGCCGCGCCGAGGCGCACCCGCAGTTCCCGGTCGGCAAGCAGCCGGACCAGCGCCAGGGCCAGGGCCTGTGGGTCCTTGGGTGGCACCAGCAAACCCTCCCGTTCGTGGGTCAGCACGCTCGCGTAGCCGGGGATGTCCGTCGCCACCACGGGTTTGCCAGACGCCATCGCCTCCAGCAGCACGAACCCGAAGCTTTCGTTGCGCGTGGACGGCACGCAGCAGACGTCGCAACTCGCGTAGTAGCGCGCCTTGTCCTCCCCGGACACGAATCCGACGTACTCGACGCCGCTGATCCCGTAGCGCAGCGTCACCCCCTCAAATCGCTCCGGTCTGCCAGTGCCGACCACCGTCAGGCAGGCCGCGGGGAATTGCTGCCGGATCAGCGGCATCGCCCGTAGCAGGTACTTGAACCCCTTGCGGGACTCGTCGAACCGTCCGACGAACAGGATCCGCGGCACGCCGTCCGATGCCCACGGAAACGGCTCGACCTGCTCTCCGTAGCTGTCGACGTCGATCCCGTTGGGAATGATCTCGTAGGGACCCTCGAAGTACTGGCGCACAAACTCCCGTGCCGGCTCTGAGACCGCGATCCGGCCGTCCAGCCGGGTCAGCACAAAGGACATGTACGGCTTAAAGGCGGTGTACCAGGGGTTGGAGGCCCGGAAGGCGTGGAATGTAGCGACGTTTATCGCCTGGGAGTTGAGCAGGACCATGTATGGCAAGACCGGCATCAGCGGTTCGTGGAGGTGGACCACGTCGAACCGCTCCCGCCGCATCAACGCCTTCACGTCCGCGTAGAGTGTTACGTCGAGTGTCAGTCGCGCGCGGGCGCCCCCGGCCGGAATTGCCACCGCCCGGCCGACGCCGTAGAACCCGTCGCCCACCTCAAGACCGCCCCGGGTTGCCCTCGGCGCGATCACGACGACCTCGTGCCCGAGACGAAGGTACTCCGTCCGCAGGTGGGCGATGTGCTCCGACACCCCACCGGGATGGTGGAAGTTGTACGGTGAGACCAGCGCGATCTTCACGCCCCCGCGTCCCCGCGCCGGCTTGCGATCCTGGCGGCGGGCTCGACACAGAACCCCGCAGCCAGATGCCACGGGTGCTGCGTGCCCACGTCGCCCACAGCTATTCCACTCCCATCAGCGATTCCGGCTCGCGGCGGAACCAGGCCTACCCTGAATCGTCCGATCATAGCACGGGCCGTGCGTTCGGCGGGTGACCAGCGCCGCTTTCGCTGTCCGGTCCATGATGTCCAAGGGAACCGTCACCCGCGTGACGAGGCCGTGATACGTCCAATTGCGAGAGCCTGGGAGGGAAGGACCCGAATCATGGATCCCCGGCGACAATCGGCGTGGCTTGCAGCGGCCGCAGGGCTACCGTCGGCGAACGGCAGCCCAGAGCAGCCGGCCGGCTTCGGCGGCGAGACGTCCGCCGGTGCGGAGCGCTTTCCCAGCCAGCCAGCGGGCCGTTCCGCGCACGGCAGCCACGTCGTCGTCCAGGTCCTTCGCGGTCAGCTTGACGCGATTCAGGTGCTCCTCCGCCACGCCGGGCGGACAGGACCGCAGGGCCTGACGGACGGCAAAGAGCAGTACGAAGAGGTCGTCGAGCTGCCCGGCGACCGGGATGATCCCGGGCACAAGGTCCACCGGGGAAAAGGTGTAGGCGCCGCCGACCACAAGAGCCGTCTTGGCCTGCTTCGGCACCCGAGCATCGCCGGCAAGGTGGGCAGCGAGCCGCACGTAGCGCGGCAGCCGACGAAGGGCCGCCCAGAACCCCTCCAGCACGGGGTCGTCAGTCGTCCCTTTGACCTTCGATGCACCCGCCTGCCCCTCGGGCCGGGCTTGACCTGGTTGGCTCCGCTCGACCGGCACGGGCCTGGCCCCCGCCGTAGCCATCGGTCTCGGGTGATCGGTCTCGGCGCTAGGACTCACGCTTGCCGTCGCCGGTTCCCGGTGGGCATCCATGCAACAACCCTCCGCCCTCTCAGGGGTGATCTCATCCCCCGCCGAGGAATCGTTCCGGCGGCGATGCAAGGACGATGCCTCGACGACGACGTGGCGATGGACTGGCGGACCGAGGCGGCTCACGGTCCCGAGCAGCGGCAGCTGGCAGGGAGACTGCGCCAAGGGCAGAACAAAGGACAAGAGCGATTCGTGGACCGAACGGGTATCGCTGCCAGATCCCACTCAGGGATTGGACGTTGCGGACGACCAGCAGTGAGAGTTCTCCCACGTCCTTAGGAGTAGCCATCGATCTGGTGCGCCGGTGTCATCATCCTAGACCGTCGTAAACAGCGACGAGGCCGCCTAGGGTCTTGTCAGCCGCTGACAAGCTGGCGGAGAACGAAGATGGCGTTGGCGGGGCGTTCGGCGATGCGGCGGGTGAAGTACGGGTACCACTGGGTGCCGTAGGGAACGTAGACGCGCATCCGGTAGCCAGCCGAGGTGAGCGCCGTCTGCTCATCCCGGCGGACGCCGTAGAGCATCTGAAATTCCCACCGGTCCGACGTAATTCCCTGCTGCTTCACATGCTCCCGGGCCGCCCGGATCAGGTTTGGATCGTGCGTGGCGATGGCCGGGTAGCGACCCGCGTCGAGCAGGCGTCGCATCAGCCGCTCGTAGGCCGCGTCTACCTCGCGCCGATCCTGGAAGGCGACGGTCGGCGGCTCGGCGTAGGCCCCCTTGACCAGCCGGACCCGCGCCCCGCGGGCGATCATCCGCTCGACATCCTCCGCGGATCGTTTCAGGTAGCTCTGGATGACCGTGCCAACCTGGTCGGGAAACCGGGCGTGCAGGGCCTCGGTGATCTCAATGGTCCGCTCTGTGTAGGCCGAGCCCTCCATGTCGATGCGGACGAATCCGCCGACCTCCCGAGCCGCCTCCAGGATAGGGACCATGTTCTCCCGGGCCAGGTTGTCCCCCAGATCCAACCCGAGCATGGTCAGCTTGACAGAGATGTTCGGCTCCAGAGCGGCTGCAGCCATCCGGCGCAGGATGGTGACGTAGGAGTTGACCGCGGCCCGGGCTTCCTCAACCGTGGCGACGTTCTCCCCGAGTTGGTCCAGCGTGGCAGTCATGCCCTGGGCGGCGATACCGCGCACAGCCTCCAGCGCCGTCTCCAGGTCTTCCCCCGCCACAAAGCGACGGACCAGCCCCTTGGAGAAGCCATTGCGCCGCATCAGCCCCTCGACCGCCCGGTTGTCGGCCAGCGCCAGCATCGGGCGCCGCAGGATCTGCTGCATCTGCAT
>JAUJMG010000505.1 GCA_030446955.1 Thermomicrobiales bacterium | reverse complement strand
GCCATCAGCATCGCGTCCATCGTCGCGGCGTCCGTGTAGCGGCTGACCCGACCGCTCGCGGAGGTGATCATCCGCGGCGGCATGCCAAGGTCGCTGCTGAGGCGGCTGAACGCGGCGTTCCCGCCGTGCACGACCACGGCCTGCTCCGGCAGGGACGCGAGGTCGGCGGCGAAGTTGCCGTAGCCGCCCTCCTCGATGGCGGCCCCACCGCCGATCTTGATCACGAGCATGCGCGTCTCCTCCCGCCACCGTGCCGGTTAGGGCAATCGGGTCGATCACCCAGAGCCGCCCCCCGGCGGGTTTCGTGGGGCTAGATCGGGTGCAGGCCCGGGAACCCGAGGCCGGTTGTCTCGTCCAGGCCGCAGCGGATGTTGTAGGACTGGACGGCCTGGCCGGCCGCGCCCTTCATCAGGTTGTCCAGGGCGGCCATTACGACCAGGCGGTCGGAGTCCGGGTCACGCTCGAAGCCGACGTCGCAGTAGTTGCTGCCGGAGAGGATCTTCGGTTCCGGGTAACGGTGGACGCCGCCCGCCTCCTTGACCAGCCGCAGGAAGGGCTCGTCTTTGTAGGCCGCCCGGTAGATCGCCCAGATTTCCTTCTCCGGCAGGGGGTCCTTGAGGAAGACGTGGGAAGTCGCCAGGATGCCCCGGACGGCCTCCACGGAGGTGGCGGAGAAGGCGACCGGCGGCGCGGCGCCGTCCACGGTCAGTGCCTGGACGATCTCGGCGGTGTGGCGGTGACCGGTCGGCTTGAAGGAGCGCATCGCGCCGCTCCGCTCCGGGTGATGGGACCCGAGGCCCGGCGCGCCGCCGGAGCCAGAGGAGCCGGTCTTGGCCTCCACGACCACGGGCCGGGTCGTGTCCACCACCCCGGCCTGGTAGAGCGGGTAGAGACCGAGGATCGCCGTCGTCGCCATGCAGCCGGCGCTGGAGATGGCGTTCGCGCGGGCGATCTCGGCCCGGTGCAGCTCCGGGATGCCGTAGACGAACTCAGCCAGGGCGGCCGGATCCGGGTGCTCGCGCCCGTACCACTTCGGGTAGCCGGCCGGGTCCCGTAACCGGTAGTCGGCGCTGAGGTCGATCACGACGCCGGCCTTCCGGCGCAACTCAGCCATCTTGCCCATCGCCACGCCGTGCGGCAGCGCCACGAAGAGCGCGTCGCAGGGCTCCAGCTTCTCCAGGCTGACGAATTTCAACTCGGTCCGCTTGCGGAGGTTGGGATGGACGGAGCGGACGAACTTGCCGGCGCTCCGCTCTGAGGTCACCTGGCGCAGGGTCACGCCTGGGTGATCCAGAAGCAGCCGCACCAACTCCCCGCCCGCGTACCCTGAACCGCCAATCACCGAGACGTCTGCCATCACCTACCCCATCGATTCCGCGGGCAACCGCAGGAAGCGGCGCGAACACCCGAACGGTAAAGAAAAAACAACGAGCCCCGTCTCGGCGCCGAGATAGGCCACGCTGCGCCGTCATCGCCGGTGGTCCGCGTCGACCGTGTGGTCCGCTAATAGTAACGGACCGTCGCGGTGGCGACCGCCGACCGGACACCGCGCCATCGCCAACTCGGAACCCACGATGCTACTCCGCAGGCCTACGGAGTCTCCTCCTGCTGAAGGCCGCCTTGCGGATTCCGTACTCCCGCGGATGTCCGGAGCACGCCGGACCGGCACCATGGAGACGTTCTCGAGTGGTCCTGCAACGAGATCGTGAGGAGATCCAGGCAGGACAAGCGGGGACGCGAGGCGCCGAGCCGACCATGCCGAGCCGCAAACCCGGTAGGTCGGACCTGGCAGTGAGAGCGAGACGGGGAGGTGACACGATGCTTCAACGACTGTTGACATCCAAGGAGGCGTCCGAGGACTTGGCGTACGGTCAGATCGTAATCGTGACGGCCCGCTGGATCCTGGTCCTGACCGGGCTGCTGCTGGCCCTCTGGAACCCGATCGCCATCGCGCAGTTGCGGATCCAGATCCTGGTCATCCTGCTCCTGGCCGTGGCGAACTTCTACCTGCACGCGCAACTGCTGAAGCGGCGGCCTATGCTGGAAATTGTCGCCTACGGTGCCGCCGCCGCCGATGTCGCGGTCATCTCGACGCTGGTCGCGTCCCAGGGCGCACTCGACTCCGGCCTCTTCATCTTCTACTTCCCGGCCACCCTGGCCTTCTCGGTCGCCTTTCCGACCACGATGACGGCCCTCTTTGCCACCGGGACGATCGGCACCTACGCCCTCATCGGGCTCGCCGACATCGGCATCGCGGAGGCGCAGAGCGAAATTCAGGTGCTGCTGACCCGCCTCCTGATGCTGGCCGCCGTCGCCGTCTGCGGCAACCTCTACTGGCGCGTCGAGGCCCGGCGTCGGGTGGAGCTTGAGCAGGCCGACGAGCTGCTGTCGATCGATGCGCAGCGGCGCGTGGCCGGCGGCTGACAACAGGGTTCCCCACGAGCAGACGCTCACCCCTGCGGGAGAGACGATTTCCCCACTGACCTATGACCGAGCGAGAGCGAACGACAAGGGAGGAGAACGATGCAGGCCATCCGAGGGGCGGCACGCGAGGCTGCCGAGGACATCTTCTTCGGGCAGATCGTGATCATCTGGGCGCGCTGGTTCGTCGTGCTGGCGGCCACCGTGCTAACGCTCTGGACCTCGACCTCTTCCGACCAACTCACCGGGCGCATCCTGCCCATTGTCGGCCTGGTGGCGATGAACTTCTTTCTCCATGGGCGCATCCTCATGGAGCTGCCAGCCAACCAGCGTCTGGTGATGGCAGCGAGCCTGATCGATCTCCTGCTCATCACCGGCATCGTGCTCACCTGGGGCGAGATCGGCCTGACAAGCCCCTTCTTCGTCCTGTACTACCCGGTGATCTTCGCCTTCGCGCTCGTCTTCCCGCCCCGGATCACAGCAGCCTGGACGGCTGCGGCGTTGATCGCTTACGCGGGATCCTGCCTGCTTGCCGACAACGCGTTCGTAGGGGAGCCGGAACTCCTCAAGCAATTGGTGATGCGCCTGATTACCCTCGCCGCGATGGGCGGTCTCGGCACCTACTACTGGCGCATCCAGCGCGACCGGCGGCGACGTGTCACCGCCGGTCGCGGCACCGGCTCCACCCCTCACCTGACCTCGGTCCCCATCGATGATCTGCCGGCGGGGCTGACGGCCCTCGGTCGCTAGCAAGACAGGTCACGCGCTGCCGCGCGGAGTGACAAGGGAGCCCGCCATGCGCCGCCTGACCGGAATGCTGAAAGCCTGCCGCGACACGCTCCTTACCCCTGCCGAGGATCCCCGGGGAGGCGTCCTGGACATCTATGCCAGGCAGCAGGCGCTGCTCCTGGAGGTGCGCCGGGCGAGCAGCCAGATCG
>JAUJMG010000504.1 GCA_030446955.1 Thermomicrobiales bacterium | reverse complement strand
GGCGACGTGGTCGAGGTCACCCCGGCTGCGGCGGACTGGTTCGCCGGGGTCGGGCAGGGGATCGGCCGCGGATACGGCATCGTGCTCGATTACGGGTATCCGGCCGCCATCCTCTACCAGGGCCATCGTCTCCAGGGCACCTTACGCGGCTATGCTAGACATACGGTTACGGATAACCCGTATATCAGAATCGGAGCCCAAGATCTTACCGCTCATGTGGATTTCTCGGCGCTGGAGCGAGCCGGCAGGTCGATCGGGTTGGAGATGGTCGGACTGACGACCCAGGGAGCATTCCTGGCTGCCCTCGGTCTCGGCGACTTCCTTGTCCGACTGCAGACCGATCCGACGATGTCACCGGCAGACTACTACGCCGCCCAGGCGGCCACGTTGCGCTTGATCGCTCCCGGCGGTCTGGGCCGGTTCGGTGTGCTGGTGATGGCGCGGGACGCGCCGGTGGAGCCACCGTTGCGGGGACTGACCCTTGAGCCACCACCTTTTTAGCATGGTCATCCTGCTTCCTGGCTGGCCTTTATGACCGCGATGTCGGCTAGAGCCAGGGCAAGAGGGCGTGTTGGGAGTTGGCCCGCGTATGATGGCCGCCTGTGCCAACTTCCGGCGCGGGAACGAAGGGGGGCAGGGTGAGCGATGAGCTGAGCAAGGCGGAAGGCATGGAGGCGACCATCGACAGGCAGCAGTTCCTGTTTCTCTATGGGGCAGATATGCATCCGACGGCGATCATTGCCACCCATGTCGGGCCACAGTTCGTCGCAAGGGCCCGGCTCGAGGAGCGGGGGGAGAGCCGCCCTCCCCAGGGAAGCGAGGACGTGACCGATATCTGGGGCATCCTGCTGCGAGTGCCGCAACCGGTCGGAGAAGCACCTGGACCGGAGGACACGGTGGTAACAGACGACGGACGCACCTTCGTCGCTCGGATAGTGACGCCGACGGGCGCCGCTGCCGATCCTGCGCCGATGCTCGCCGCCGCGCGTTACTGGGAGCTGCCGCCGTCGTACGTGAAGTCCTTGCATCGCGCGGCTGGTATGGGCGACGCCGGGGCTGGTGATAGCTGAGCCGGGCAACGTAGTCCCGAAACTGTTTCGTCAATGTGACTGGCACGGGCGAGATAGGGATCAGCTTCGACGCGACCGGGCGTGACATCTTCGGCAGCGCCGTCGTCGCCTTGCTTCGCCGGGAACGAGAAGAAGTGACGCCCCTGCGCGTCGCAGTTGTTGATGCTAGACCCTGGCGAGACAAACTAGCTTGATGGCCCTCGTCGCACCCGCGAGCGTGATGTGCGAGCTGCATCGTTGGAACCGCCGCGTGATCAACCTGCCGAGTTGCTAAAGGCACCGGCGGCGACTGGGACAGATGATGTCCCGGTCGTATCGGTCATCTGGACCAGTCCCTGGTACGGCCAGGGTACCTCGCGTGTCTCGACGCCGAAACGCTATGTGCCAGCCTCGACCTCCGCGTGTGCTAGCATGGTGTCCGTGACGATCCTGTCTCCGTTCGCCCCCTACGGTTCGCGACTCCAACGTGTTCTCCCTCCTGCTCGGACCCTCTGTGGCGCTGCCGGGCGCCGCTGACGTACCCGCCGATCCGGTTTGCCAGCGAGGCGTTTCAATGGTGTACAAGGCGACCCAGGATGTTGTGCGGCGGGTGATGCCGCTCCTGGAGAGGATGGCGACCCGGACCATCGACCGCGCGCGGCTCCTGCAGTACCTCTCCGCGCGGGCCGGCGTGGACTGGGGGGTGCTGGAACTGGTTTCCGACACCGGAGCCGACGCCGGCGGCGAGCGCGAGCTTGTCTTCCGGGACCGAGGGACGCGGGCCGAACACGCCATCCGATATCCAGCGTGCCTGCCGGACGAGGTGGAGCCCTTGGTCCGGGAGGAGTACAAACGCCTGGCGGCCGATTGGCCGCTGAGCCTGATGGCGGAGCCGCTCTTCGCGTACTTCTTCCAGGCCGAGTACTGCGACCGCTGCCGCTGGCGAAGCGAGGCCCACGCCCAGTTCCACCGGGAGTGCCGCTTCGCCGGCCACCCCGTCAACTTCGAGCCGGACCCAACGGCTGAAGCGGGTCCAAGCGGCGGCCTGCTGGCGCTCGGTCCCGGCTAACGCCGCGCCTCACCTCGCCCGCTCACGTCCCGGCAACCCGGGCAACCACCGGCGCGAGCGCGTCGACCAGGTCGTGTCCCACCACGACGTAGGAGATGCCGAACCGCTCGCGCCGCTCCTGGAGTTGCTCGGCCATGAGTTCAACGGGGCCGAGCAGGGCGTGCGGCGAGCCGAGGATCTCCTCGGCGGGGAGGCCGAAGGCGGACGTGAGTCGCTCCGCGGCAGCCTCCCGGTCGGTCGCGACCTCGACGGCGTAGACGTAGACGTTGATCTCTAGGTCACCGCGCCGATCCCCTGCCGCCTCCCGCACCCAGTCGATCTTGCGCGCCGTGGCTCCGGCGGTCAGTGAGCCCGGATCCAGCGTCCCGTCCGCCCGCGCTCGCGGGCTCAGGCCGACGATGTTCGCGTGCCGGGCCGCGACCGAGAGCAGCTTCCTTCCGCCGCCCCCGATGAGCAGCGGCGGGTGGGGCCGCTGGGTCGGACGCGGCTGGATGGCGAGGTCCGCGACGGTGTAGTGGTCGCCCCTATGGGTAACTGTTTCCCCTACGAGCAGCCGCTTGAGGAGATGGACCGCCTCTTCCAGCCGCTCGATCCGGACGCTTGCCGGGTCGAACGGGATGCCTGCCTCCGTGTACTCCGACCGGTCCCACCCGGCGCCGATGCCCAACTCGAACCGCCCGTCGGAGAGCAGGTCGAGGGTGGCCGCCTCCTTGGCCAGCAGGGCTGGGTGGCGGAAGTCGTTGGCAAAGACGAAGCTGCCGACCCGGAGCCGGTCGGTGACGGCCGCGGCCGTCGCTAGCGCGGCGATCGGTCCCAGCCCCCGCGGAATGTGGTCCGGGACCAGCAGTGTGGCGAACCCGAGGGCCTCCGCCTTCCGCTCGAGCGCAACCCAGGCGTCGCGCGATACCGCGCCGCGGCCCTGCACGCCGAACCGGAACGGTCGCCGGTGCCCCACCATCACGTCCCCAGCGACCTCACTCGTCCCGTTTGCCGCGGGCGCGCCGGTGGGCGTCCCAGGTGGAGCGCTTGCGCGTCTCTTCCGGCAGCGGGGCGGACGCTTCGAAGGTGAACGCTTCCGAGATGCCGTCCAGGTCCTCGCGCACGGCGTGGGTCTGGGGCGCGGCCTGGAGCAGCGCCGCCGCCCGCCGCAGGCCGGCGCGCGACTCGGCGTGGCGGCCGGCGCGGTCGAGGCGCATCACCGCCCGGCGCTCGGCCGCCGCGTGCTGGAGCGCGGCCTGCTCGGCGACGGTGGG
>JAUJMG010000503.1 GCA_030446955.1 Thermomicrobiales bacterium | reverse complement strand
CGGCGACGGGCTGCGCATGGTGCTGCCCCGCCACCACCTGCCCGAGACCGAGGTCTTCTGGAAGATTCCCGACACGCTCAACGCCCTCGAGCGCAACCGAGGCCGTGCGTACGCGATGGCCTTTACGGCCGCCATCGGTATGAACATCCTGCTGAAGGCCTTCGAGTACTGGCGACGCGGCGAAACCAAGGTGTCAACGCCATTCAAGGTGCCCAAGGACGAGCGGGTGGCCGCAGGCTTCTGGGAGGCCGGGCGAGGCTGGCTGGTTCACCACATGCACATGGACAAGGGCAAGCTGCTCAACTACCAGATCACCACGCCCTCGACGCTCAACGCCGCCCCTCGCGACCCCTTCGGCGGGCTCGGCCCCTACGAGGAGGCCGTCGTCGACACCCCCATCCTCGAGTCAGTCTCCGACGACGAGGTCAAGGGGATCGACATCCTTCGGGCCATCCGCAGCTTCGACCCCTGCATGCCGTGCACCACGCACATGGACACGGGCAAGGGGATCATCGTGCGCGAGGTGAACTCCTGCGGCTGCACGCTTGAGTAGCGAGCTGCTTGTAGCCGTGGCCGCTTCACAGCGGAACTCCTTCCGGGTAACAGCATGACCAGCAAGAAGCTCGAACGTCCCCGCCCTGGAAAGCAAAACCAGGGCGGGGGCCGCCAGCTTCCCCTAGCCCTATTCGGGGAGAGGATTCAGAGAAAGCTGAGGACGAATTGCGATGCCTGAGGGTCTAGCCCCACCCTTCATCGAACCGACTGGCCCACGCTTTACCGACATCGCTGTGCTACGAGCCTTCGTGCGCGGCGTTCCCGCTGGCTACTCAGCCCGGTTCCACGTCGAGCGACCAGCCCTTCTTGCCGAGAGAACAGTCGCCGCTGCCCTGCGCATCGGCTCCGGAGCCGTGCTCGTTCGCGCCGATCTGCCTGACGACCTCCGCCACTGCAAGCGTCTTGTGGAAGGGGCACTGGCTGTCGAGCGCCTCACCTCCCTTGACGAAGACACTCTCTTGGGTCTACCGGCGGCATTGCACCTGCTTGGCCTACGTCTCTCGAGCTGGGACCTCTGGGGAATAGACATCGACAACGCATTTTCCGCCCTCCGGGCGGCAGCGGTGGTGGAGGTGCGGTCCGTACTGGAGTAGTAGGCAACATGGCCAGGAGACGACGGTCAGCTTGCCGCCGAGCTTCGCGTTCGCCGGGCATCGTGGAAGTACTTGACCAAATTCGCCGTCCACGTCATCGAGCTCGAGCTGCTCCAGTGCGGCAACTTTCAAGGACCCGCTCAGCGGCGCGGACGTCCCCCTTCGCGAAGCGCTCAGCGGCCCGCAGAGCGTCTCGATCGTGTCGACGCTGCCGTAATTCCCTAGCCCGACGCCGGCGCTATTCCCCACCGGGCTCCTGGGATGAGAGGGTTCTAGTCGATGGCGCCTCCCGGGGGGAAGAGGGAATCGAGCAGGTCTTCCAGCTGGCGGGCCAGGGCATGTGCCGAGGGCAGCCCAGGTCGTCGGCGATGACGACGCCTTGAGCGCCTCGCCGGAGGGCGACGGTCCAGACGCGCCCGGCGGGGCGCCCGTCGGGGCGGTGTCGGGATGGTCGACTTCGACGCGCACCGGTGGTCACCGGGCTCGCCGTGCGCCAGGCCGACACGATGGTGAGCAGTAGCGCGCCGGGCGCCCTCTGGCTTGCGCACGACGACCTCCTCACAATCCTCTCGAGCGCAGGTGGCCGGAGCGATTGATGCGGGCGTCCCTTGGGCCTGGTCCTCGACGCGGATGCGCTCTCCGAGCGCAGCCTTGGTGGCGGGGATCTCCTCACGTCGAGCCAGCCCGTCGGGATCTCGCTGGGTGAGCAGGCGCAAGTCGCCGAGCACGGCGACAATCTGCGACACGGTACTCATCAGCTTGCCCCGGCGTCGGGACGGTGGTTGGGCCGGAAGCTGCGCCCGGCATGTGGAGGTAATGGGCGCCGTTGACCACCCGGTCCAGGATCGACTCTGCCACCACCGGGTTGGGGAACAGCGAGTACCAGTCCGAAGCGGCCCGGTGGGCGGTGATGGCCAGGGAGCGCCCGGCCCGTCCGCTCCCAGCTCGTAGAGGTCGTCGGCCTGGGTCACGGTGAACTCCCGCATGGCGAAGTCGTCCAAGGTGAGCAGGGCCCGGCGGGGCCAGCGCCGCAGCCGGGTTTCCTAGGAGCGATCGGCGTGGCCGCCGGCGAGGATGTTCGAGCCTCGAGACGTTGTCCCGTTAGGTTAGGGGGCAAGGAGCGCCGCCGCGCGCCCCTCGGCCGGCTAGAAGGGCTGGTCGCCCGGAGGGGTAGGCGGGCGCGCCTACTGGCGTGTCCTTGCGGGGGGTCGAGAAAGTGACCTCACCACCTCGTGCTTGGCGTGGCTGCCACCCGTCGGTCGGTCCAGCGGAACTCGAGCCACCCGACCACCGCCACTGGCCGTTCCTCGAGACGGCCGGGCCGTGTAGGCGTGCTGCCGGCTGCCGTGACCACCGCGTTGAAGGGATCGGGCCCCTTCGTCTGGGCCGCGTCGGGCTGCGGGGTCTCCAGCCGCACGCCGGCTCGAACGGCTCGAGTCGGACTCATCCCTGGTGGGGCGACCATCGGCTACACTTACGGTGGCCTGGACAACATCAAGACGTGGGCGGCGCCGCGGTCCACCGCTACAATGCGGTGAACCTGGTCGATCAGCTCACCGAGCTGTCGGGGCCATCCACCTCGCTCCAACAACGATGACAACCGAACCCACCACCACCTACCCGAGGTGGTACAGGTGGCCGCTCACGACAACTCCGTACCGATAGGAAGCGCGCTCGTAGCCGATCGGACGACGGTCGAGCGGCTAGCGGTCTTTCGACAATGGCCCGGAAGGGCGCTCACAAGATATCTTCGGGATTCCCACAAGATATCATCGGGATCGTGGACCTTCGCCACTGAGCCATGGTAGGTCTATCGCATCCTTCAGGTTCCCTCTGCGCTGGTCCAAAGTTGATTCGGCGAACCTTCCGAGATCAACCGGCAGCGGCACCTCGTTTTCGGCGGACATCGTGGAAGAACTCGATCAACTCGCCGTCGACGTCGTCGAGCTCGAGCTGCTCCAGCGCGGCCTGGTGACTCTCCAGGACGCGCTCGGCGGCGCGGACTTCGCCCTTGGCGAAATGGGCCTGCATGAGCAGCTTGGTGAGGCGGCTGTGCGTCCGGCTGGCGTCGAGCCCGCGACGGGCGGCCCATACGGCGCCGTCAAGATCGCCGACGCCGAGACACCTCTGTGCCAGGTCTTCGGCGGCGTCGGTGACGTTGAGCTCCCAGCTGCTGATCCAGTTCTCGACGTCCACCCACACGTACGACCCGCGCTCGGCGTTGCG
>JAUJMG010000502.1 GCA_030446955.1 Thermomicrobiales bacterium | reverse complement strand
TATCGCGTTGAACATCGTCTCGTCGCAAGTCACCAGGGATCGGGACACCTTCATCCACTAAAGCTCGCTGGCGTTCCGTTCGCGTAGTCCCCACCATTCCTCATTTCCAGAATCACTCCAGAAAGTGACCGCGCCTGCTCTTACGAGGTGACGTCGCAACTCATCGTCCTGAAATCCGCCTAGGCGGCGCTTAATCGCATCAAATGACCGTTGTGCCCAATTAGGGTGCTGGAGCAATTGCCTGATCGCCTCCTCCGCCATAAACTCTGTGCGGAGCTCGGCCCGCAGGCGATCCTCCTGCAATTTCGCCTCCGCCCGCAACCGCGTCTCGTGCATGGAAAGTTCCGCTCGAAGGCGCTCCTCCTGATGCCTAAGAGCAGCCTCCTGGCTTCCCTTTGACCATAACGCGACAAGCAATGAGACGAGACCAGCAATTAGCGCGGCTACGACTGTATCCATCTCATAGTCCTTTTAGAAAGAGAGGCGTGAGGAAATATACACGAACTGCCATTGCGACCCTCGACCGGCCGTTCAGACCTTCGGACGGGTGCGGCGGGAAAGCATAGACGGTCCTGCCCTGGTTACGAACACGAACGTCCGAATTCGACCCGGCTGCGGCGCAAGGTGACGCTCCGGACGACAGCCGCCGAGGAGCAAACTTGTGCGGCGCACAGGCTCCTTGTCCCAGGTTCCCGGGCCTACGCCCGCGTCCGCAGCCGGTGGTTGGGATAGCGGCGAGCACATGCGCTGAGTTCAACCCTCCCGGGGCTTTCTGATAAAGAAGGTGTAGACGGACACGGTGGTCCAGGAGCCCGGGGTAAACTCGAGCCCAACACCGGACATTCCGCCAACGGTTCCGTGAGGGACAACGGAAATGATCTCCCATCCGTTCGCCGTCAGCTTCCGAGTGATGTCTAAGAGCCGGCCCTCAACCCTGGCACTTCCCATCTCCGCCCACCAGTGTTCCTTTTCGGCGTCCCAGTTTGCGAACACAACTTCTTGTCGGGGCACCATAGCCCACAGCCTAGAAGAGTGCGACATCCCGGAGGTACTGGTCTGGGACGCCCAGGGGCGACCATCGGTGTGCCGGAGTACGGCACGGGTGCGACGCGCGGTAACGCTCAAGCGCTTGGTCCAACGAGTTCATGGATCGGGCAGGTTGGTACGTGGATCCATCCCTCGACGGCAGCCACCCCCAAAGCTCCAGCGGGAGGTGTGGTCGTCCGGCCCAAGGCGGCCGCTCGGGCGACGAGCGCGGCCACGAGAGCGTCGAAGCAGTGCTCGTCTGCCGTGCATAGGTCGCGAATGACCGGTTGTTCGAAGTGGATGGGAAGGCACCCCTCGAGCTCCTCCACCGAACGGACTCGACCCAAGCCCCAGGCTCGCCGAGCCGCCGCGGGGTAGACCTCAAGCACCGGCCCCTCAAGGCCAGTTCGGTCTACCGTTCCGCCACTGGCCTCCCATTGGTCGAGGAGGTAGGCGCATCGAAGTGCGGTGACGCCGAGGCGGTCCGTCGAGACGGACAGTGGCCAGCGACCCGTGCGCTCCCACAGCCATCGGTCAGTAGCCCGCCACCGAAGGTCTCCGCGATCGCCTCCTCCTCGGCGTGCGGGCCATGGTTTTCGCCTGGCATGCGCCGCGAGTGCGGCGACGAATGCCACCGGCCACCCGAGCGGGCAATCCAACCCAAGCCTGCCTTCCTTGGGTAGCTGGCGGAGCAACGAGATAAACGCGTCGTCGTCCACGTCGCGGTCAGCGTGCTCGACCACCACCTGCCCTTCCGGCCAGCGCACTTTGCACGCCGCCGTGTTGGTCGGCGAGGCGGCGAGGTCGACGCCCATGGTCACGACCGGCTGGCCCACTCCCTCAGCTTGGCGGAACCAATGCAGAGACGCGGCAGAGAGTACGGGCAGCCGTCGGTCCGGATCCGAGCACGCTCCCGCGATCCGAGGTCAACCGCACGACTTCCGGCATCTCTGTCTGTGGCGCGAGATAACGCTTGGGAGCCGTCGCCAGGCGTTGTGCCGCGGCGCAACGCCAGACGGCGATGGCTCTGACGATCCTGCGCCATCCGGAGCGTGTCGCCCCCAAGAGGATCACGCGCTCCGTCGCTGCCTGTCAGAGCCGGGAGGTAGGTTGGCGGCGATGGCGGAAAACACCGAGATCGAGGTGCCGGTCAGCAGCAGTGAAGCGCATCTGGATCTCTTAGTGGCCGAGGAGTTGGCCGTGAACACCGAGTTCCTTCGTCGGTTCGTCCAGCCGCTTTGGGAACCATTGACAGAGGCGGGTCCAGCCGGCGACGAGCTTCGTGCTGTCGTCCGACTCAATGTGTGGGATGACGGCGGACCCGGTTGTATCGCGACTGACGGCGGCGAGAACGACATCGACGTGCTCGTGACTGACAATGGCAAAACGCTCCGAGTGCTTATCGAGGACAAGGTCTGGGCTGAGTTCCAACCTGACCAAGGCGCCCGTTACCGGCGCCGCGCCGACTCACGGGGCGATGGCACCGTCCTCGTCGCTCCAGGATCGCGGTTGGCCAGCACCACGCACACCAACTGCTTCCAGGTCACCTACGGCATCGAAGATCTGGCTGATTGGCTGGTCGACCAAGCGCGAGTCGCCGACGGTCAGTACGCAGATCGCCTCCGCTGGCGGGCGAGGTTACTCCGACAGCTCTGCATTCGAACCGGCCCCGACCTCAAGCCGCCCCACCCGCCCACCGTCGCCTTTACCACCTTCTGCGTGAACTGGCTCGCCGCCCACGAGCCGCAGGCTGGCCCCGACGCCAACTCCCTGCGAACGAAGGGTAGCGGGTGGCTCTATTTCGACAGCCCGTCAGGACTGATCTATAAAGCTTCCCACGGCCGAGTCGACCTTTATGTCGCCAAACACGGATTCCGAGGCACCGTCGAGGATCTTGTCGATGCCGTCGCCTCCGGCTGGGGCCCAGAGGGCTTCCTCGCCGCTGTCGACAGCAAGGGAAACCCGGTCCTACGGTTCGAGCATCCGAGCATGGTGGTGTACTCCCAGGACGGAGTTCCTCAGGATGTGACCGGTGTCGTGATGGCCCTGAACGCGGCTGCCACCGCCGTCCGTTGGGTTGCCGACCAGGCTGTCGGCGTCACACTCCCCCCAGCCTAAGGTCGCGAGACTTCGCCGGCAGGAATGTCCGCTTTTCCGGTAAGTCTCTTCTGTCCTCTGCACGTGTGAAGAGCACCTCGTCGATATCCCGCGCGACGGGACGTCCCCCAGGGTTAGGAAGGATGAGCAGCCTCCCACTGCCCGACCTCGGCACGACAATGGCGCGAGGTAACGCGCTAGATCGTGCGGGCACCCACCCACAGACGGCGGTATCGGCGCCTCCTACTGGGACAG
>JAUJMG010000501.1 GCA_030446955.1 Thermomicrobiales bacterium | reverse complement strand
TGACCGGGGGTCCGGCCTCACCCCGCCCCACGCTTCACCGCGTAGAGCCGCTAACGGGCGGCCTGGCGTACTGGTCCGCACAAATTCGGGCCCGAAGAGGTCGTCGGCCCCGAGACGTCGTTGCAGAGCGTTGCGCGGTGCCGTTACCGGCACCCCGAGCCGGTCGTCTCTGTCGAGCCGCCTAGCGCAGCCCACTGTGCCGGTCGCAGGTTTCAACGGCGACGTGCGATCGTTCGAGCGGCTGTCTCATGGGCGCCAAGCGGGTGTCGCTGTGCTGGCCCCGTGATGAAGCGCCAACTCATGGGGCTGGGACCTCTTCGATGAGATGAGAGCGGCCATGGCCGACATCACTGAGACGCTGCGTGAGAGCCTGTTGGCCATGAGCGTGGGCGTGGAGTTCCGCGTCCTTGCGAAGATGGAGAAGGAGCTGACGGCCAAGGTCTGAGCCAAGCGCGCCCCGTGACTGGCCGGCGTGACCAGTTCGCCCCCCGGTCGCCGCTCTGGACTGTGGCAACGTCTGACCCAGCGAGCTACCGCCTGAGACTTATCAGTGCTCCACCACAGGGGTGCCCGCTCGCCCAGTCGCCTTGGTACGTGTTCCGGTTTTCCGGGCGGAACTCTGCGGTGGGTGAGTGCGCTTAGGCCGTCGGGCTCGGAACTCGTCAAACCGAGCCTTGTAAATATACACGTAGTCGATAATCGCCTCCGTGAAGGTTATCAGATCGTCGGCATCCTCTTTAGAGATGTCGTAATCAGCGTCGTCCTCGTGGGCGGCGTCATTGCCCGCTAGGCGTAGCGCATCAGCCCACTCGAACAGCCGAAGGTCTATGACGCCTTCTTCCTGCAGCTTTGCCAGCTTCTTTGCTAGATCGCCCTTCGTGGCGCCTTGGTCTTTTGCGAGCAGCTCAATCGATCTTCGACACATCAGTGCAGTGGACAGAAACGAACCCGACCGAAGGTTTACCTGCGCCTCGTCATAGGTTTTCCGTACGGCCTTAGGCACATCCGGCCCGAAGGTCCGCGTCGTCGCCGGATGCACGCGCCATTCACCCCACTGGTCTGTACCTCCCAACGTGCCATAGAACTCACGTCCAATAAGGTTGGGCCATTTGCAATTCCCGCAGGAGACAAGCACGCGCTCTTCAGCGAAAGGCATGTCTTCTAGATAGAAGTCGTAACGACCATGTTCCTTGCCCTGCACCCTCGTGTTGCAGTGGCCACATTCGAAAAAGACAGGATCTGGCTCTGGCTCGGGAGCCATGGAAACCCTCCTCGTAGTCGTAGCGAGTGACAGGGTACTCCTGGCAGCCGCCCTGAATGTGGCTCAGCAAAAACGTCCATCGGGCTTGTTACTGCTAGCAGCGGTGCCCTCGGAGTGCGGGCAATCGCTCTACGACGTTCTCGTGGCTGGCGACGGACGTTACCTCGCGATCACCCGTGCCGAAGTCGGGCGTCCCGCCAGGCGGCCCCACCTTGCTGGACAATGACTATTCTATCCTTACCAGTGAAAGCGGGGCCTCGATTGAAGTCCGAGCCCGCTGAAAAACGCCTCCTCCGTCTCGACGGTTTCTTCCATGCATGTCCGAACGCCTAGGCCGTAAGTCTTCGGCAGATCGCAGCGCTCCTGACCATCGATCAGATCGACTGGTGGAGCGCCGGCACGTGCCCATCACGCCGAACGGCGGGGCGTCAGGGGTGTACCAGCAGAGCTGCAGTAGCAGTCGCCGAGGATGGAACCTGACTGGCCGGAATAAGCCCAGGTCGTCAGCCGACGACGAATCGCACGTCCCCTCCGTGCCCATCCACCGCTCTGCTCGGCGTCACCGCCTCACGGCAGCGCGGCGAAGAACTCCGGCGAGGACATCGACTCGAATGACAGCCGGTCCCGCACCAGTTCGAGCGTGTTGCGCAGCTCCTTGTCGTCGGTGACGAACACGTCGATGTAGGGTCCGCAGGCGACATGATGGGCGTCAGCCAGATCGGAGTCCTGAATCTTCCGCCCTTCCCCCATCGTCCGAGCAAGGCGCGCAAGCCGAATGGCGACGAACGCCGACGCAGATGGCACCTGATCCGGCCGTACCGTCACGTGATCCCCAACCCGGTCACGGCGACCCGCATCGGCGATATCACGCACCCAATCGTCGATGTTGACGTCGGCGATCCAGTCCCGCATCAGCCACGCCTGCTTGGTGGCACCCGCCCCGATCAGCCGGTCGTGCATCTGCTGCTGCACCGTCTTCTCCCCCTCCAGGAACGCGATCTTCTCCCGGAAGAGAGCCTCGGCGAACTCGAACACGTCCCGGCCGTTCTGCGCGAGCCGACGGACGTCACGGCGGACGTCGCGGGACAAGTACCGGTCATCCTCGGACAAGAGCCCGCCCCCCATGGCCTCCTTCGCATGCCGTTCGCTCAACGGCAGGAGCAGGCGGTGGCCGACTAGCTTGAAGAACAGGTCCATCATCCGCTGCGACTTCTTTCCGGCCCGCGGAATCGCCGCGATCAGCTCCTGGAGCAAGTCGAGTGACCCCACCACCTCCCTGTGCCCGGCCTTGACGGCCTGCCGCAACCGCCGGAGGGCGTGGTCCGGATGCGGGCCCCACTCCGGACCAGTGAGGTAGCTCAACTGCTGCGTGTCGAAGTACACGCGCCGTGTTGGCCCTCTCAGATCGCCGGCCACACAGCCGGTATACCACCGCCGCGCCGAGCCGCCCGGTATCCGGCGAGAAAGGGTGCCACCGGCACTCGGTATCAAAGTCAACGGTCTGTGTCAGGCCGCTATGAAGGGGCACGAGCGTGGACACAAGGCTCCAGACTCCGCTAGAGGCCCAGCTCCAACCCCGGCGGCTCGATGACCGGGGCTCGACCAAGGCCTCGGTCGAGTGCTTCGCATGCCTGCGCTACCGCCCGGCCGTTGACGGCGATTGCCGTTTCCTCCCAGCTGGGGGACGGTCCGAGGTGCGGGTAGCTGGAGCTGATGTCGAAGGCGACGGTGTGCTGGTCCAGCCGTGCCGCCGCCTCGTCCCAGATGTCGGACACGGCGCCGCGTTCAGGGCGTGGCCCCAGACGGTCGAGCACGTGGCGGGGCGGGTCATCGGCGAGGCACAAGGCCCGAGCGGAGCGGTCCCGATCGAGCTCCCGCCTGATGCCGTGGCGCTCGCGTTCGAGGCCGGGCCGGTCCAGCGCGGTGGCCCGGGCCTGGTCGAGCGACGCCCGGCGGTCCGGTAGATCCCTGTCGATGTCCGCCAGCTCGGCGACGGAGCGTTGGATGTCTCCCTGCGCTTGGTTGAGGTCGCCTCGGGCACGCATGATCTCGGCGCGGTGCAGGCGCCGCACCAGGGGACGATCCAGCTCGTGGAGCACCTCCTGGGCCCGGTCACGC
>JAUJMG010000500.1:1896-3381 GCA_030446955.1 Thermomicrobiales bacterium | reverse complement strand
GTCGGGTCCGACCACCACATGCCGAGGAAGGTCTTGTTGCTGTTCTTCTCGGCCCGCACCGCGACCTCGATCACGTCAACGCGGACGTTGACGCCGATCTCCTCCCACATTGAGGCGACTGCCTCGGCCATCGGCCGGTCATTGGCCACGTAGCCGTCTGTCGTCTCAATGACGACCTCTTCCCCGTTGTAACCCGCCTGCTCCAGCAACTCCCGGGCCCGGTCCGGGTCGTACTCGAACGGCTGGGCGTTCGGGTCGTAGGCGAAGTCGCCCTCCACCACCGGCCCGCTCGGCACGGTGCCCTGAGCGCTCCAAAGCTCGTCGACGATCAACTGGCGGTCGATGCCCAGCGATAGCGCCTGCTTGACGAGCGGATTGTCCAGCGGAGGAACCTTGGAGTTGACCGCCAGTACGTAGAGGCCGTTGTAGCGGACCTGCTCGACGCGGGCGTTCTCCAGGTTACGAACCTGCTCCACCTGATCGGGCGGAACCTTGGTGATGATGTCGACCTCACCCGTCTGCAGAGCGGCGATGCGGGCCGCCGTCTCGGGGATGGGACGGAAGATCACCGTCTCGAAGGCAATCGGCTCGCCCCAATAGTCATCGTAGCGAGCCAGCGTCAGATGGTCATCCGGAACGCGCTCAACGAACCGGACGGGACCGGTCCCGACTGGGGCCGCGTTGAACGCCTCGGCGCCGACCTCGTTGAAGTAGTCCTTCGGCAACATCTGGCCGCCATAGAACGCGAGCCGCGCCGGCAACAGCGGATCCGGCGCCTTCATCAGGAAGCGGACCGTGTAGTCGTCGACGACCTGGACATCCTCGACCGTGCCGAAGACAGTGGCAACACTGGTGCCGGCCTCGGGGTCGTAGGTCCGCTCGATGGTGAACTCGACGTCGTCGGCTTTGAACTCCTCGCCGTTGTGGAACGTCACGCCCTCTCGGAGCTTGAACTCCCAGGTCGTGTCATCCACCAGCTCCCACTCGGTGGCGAGCATCGGCTGGAGGTCGGAGTTCCGGTTCCGGAAGACCAGGTTATCGAAGAGATTGAACGTCACGGTGATGTCGTTCGCCGTCGTGCTGAGCTGGGGATCGAGTGCTGTGACGTCCGCAGACTGGGCAATCACCAACTCGGTCTTATCGGCCGGCGCCGGCACCAACGGCTCGCTCGGCTGATTCGCGGCCGACCCGGCCGGTGTCGCATCCTGCGCCGCGACCGGCAGCACCGCCATCGCCAGCAGCGCGATCAGCACGACCAGACCGACCAGACCGACCAACGGACTTACTGTCCTTCTACCCACGTAGACCTCCTCCTCACTTGGGGCCGCGAATATCCCGGATCGGTCACCGCTCCACTGCGGGCCGTTACGCCTCCGGGGGAGCCCCCCGCGCACGCATTGCCGCGGAGCGGCGATTTTAGCAGCATGTCACCGTGGGCGCTCCTTCCCCCTCCGCTAGGAGGAAGCGTGCCACTCCCGGTCGGAA
>JAUJMG010000500.1:0-1796 GCA_030446955.1 Thermomicrobiales bacterium | reverse complement strand
CCGTGGGCGCTCCTTCCCCCTCCGCTAGGAGGAAGCGTGCCACTCCCGGTCGGAACCTCACGAGGAGTTCGGAGCCCATCTGGATCACCGGGCGATCCACCGTCTCATCATCCGCATACCCCAGCGCGTCCCGCAGCGGGAGCGTCTCTGCGGTAGCGAGGACATGCAGGCGCAAGGGTCCCCTCAACGGGGCAACCCCGCGAACGAAGTTGTACGCCCAGCGAGCCGGCAGGTTAGTCGGCACCATATAGTCCGCCGCTGTTGGGATCGGAGCCTGGGTTGCTAGTTCGTCATCCTGGACCAGCGGCAACGCCTGTCCCGAGGCAAGTCCGTGCAGCGCCGGAATCAGGAGCCGAGCCCCGAGGTGGGCGAGCCGGATCTCGAGATCCGGCGCACGGGCACCCAATGGCACGTCGATGACCTCTTGGGCAAGAATCGGTCCGGTATCGAATGTGGCGTCCATCTGGTGAACGGTGGCGCCGGTGCGCCGCTCTCCCCGGCGCAGCGTCCAGAAGACGGGGTCCGGTCCACGACCCACCGGCAGCAGCGAGGGATGCACATTGACCCCACCGAGGGGCGGCATCGCGAGCAGCGCCGCGGGAAGACGCCGGGGGAAACAGGCGGTGACGATGGCATCCGGGCGGTGAGCAGCGACAGCGGCAAGCACGTCTGGGTGCTGGAGGGACGTGACCTCCAGGACCGGGATGCCGGCGGACTGGGCAAGGGTCACCAGGCTCGAGGCTTCCGGCTCACGAATGACCCGCACGCCCCCTTCACCCCGGCGCTTCCCACGTGCTGAGGAGAGACGCGACATGACGAGCTCCCGCGCGGGCTGCCCTTGATCATTGGAGTCCAGTGGGGGAGGTGCCAGCGGCAGGAACCCCTCTCTCACCGGGCCGTGTCGGGGACCCGGCAGCACCACTGCCCGCACGTCGATGCCGGCGTCTAGAAGCGCGGTGAGTGGCGGCAGGGAGGCGGCGCAGCGCATGCCGAAGAAAACGACGCGAATCGGCGGAGCGCCGCCGGTCAGGTCGTTTGACACCGGGTGGCCGTCTCCACTAGGGTACAAATAGGGGCTCCACAGGATGGGGCAGCATCCATCGGCGAACCGGCCCTCGGACGCCGTTCGTCCGCAACAGCGCCCTCACCTTCTTAACCGGGACGAGTGAAACGCGAGGGAGTCCTTCCCATGGCACGACTTGTTCAGTGTGCAAAGCTTGGCCGGGAACTGCCTGGCCTCGACAAGCCACCGTTCCCCGGCGAGCTGGGCCAGCGCATCTATGACAACATCTCCGCTGATGCCTACGCGCTCTGGCAGCCGCACATGACGATCCTGATCAATCACTACGGCCTCAACCCCGCCGACCCTGATACCCGCAAGATCCTCCGCGACCAGATGGAGGAGTTCTTCTTCGGCGAGGACGCCCGGATGCCCGAAGGCTGGGTCCCGGCCGGTGCGGGTGCCGGAGGGGCTAAGGGTGGCGGCGGAGCCAAAGGCGGCGGCGCCCCTGCGCGCAAGAAGTAGCCGCGGCCCGGTGTCCGGGCGGCTCTCTACCTGACCGCCAGCATAATGGTCGGTTCGATCTTGAACTCCAGCTTGGCGTGCGCCTCCCGGAGCGCGGCCTCCGCCTCTGCCGGCATTTCGGCACGGGCGAAGATGAAGCCGAGATAGCTGGCGCCCTCCGGCAGTGGCACGAGCGGGTGGTTGAGCTTGGCTGTGACCTCCACTCCAGTAACGCCTGGCACCCGTGCCGCCTCCTCCTGGCCTCGAACGGCGCGCAGCAGTCCTGCCTTCG
>JAUJMG010000100.1 GCA_030446955.1 Thermomicrobiales bacterium | reverse complement strand
GGGGACGGGTCCAAGGAGACCCTAATTACGGTAGGGAGATCGTGGAGCGAGCGTCCTGCCGAACTGCACCAAGCGGGCTGGATGAAGTCATCCCGTCGTGGCACGCGTGGCGTAGCGCAGCGGTGAATGCGCGTTATCGTCGTCAAGGGGGATGCGATTTTCAAGCAATGGATAGGGAAGGAACCACTTCATGACCTGATTCGTCTCCCTCCTGGCAGTTGCCGCTCTGGCACCCGTGGACGTCGTCGGCGGGAAGGTGCGCTTCCCTGAGGGAAGCCGCGTAGTGCCTGGCTCTCGATGGCTGACGGCGTCTCCGTCGCCTACGTCTTCGTCCATCTCCTGCCCGATCTAAGCCAGGCGCCGGAGACCGTCTCGGAGGCTGCGGGCGAGCGGTTGAGCGGCCTCGAAAATCACGTCTACCTCGTGACGCTCCTGGGTCTCGCGACCTTCTACCGTATCGAGCGGGGCGTACCTCCCGTCGGCGCCACCGTGCCAGCAGAGGCGATGGCGACAACCGCTGGGGTGTTTTCTGGCTGCATGTCGCCTCGTTTGGGGTCCACAACGGGCTGATTGGGCACGCGCTCCACCAGCGCGGGGAGCAGGCTCTCTTCCAGATCCTCGCGTTCTTCGCATTGGTCATGGGTCTGCATCGACTTTGGCCCGCTGAAGCACTACAGGAGGGCCTACGGCAGCATCGGTCGGTCGGTGTTCAGCGCCGCCCACCTGTCCGGCTAGGCCATTGGCCTCACCAAAGAGATCTTCAAGGCGGCGCTGGCCCCGCTCTTGGCGTTCCTTGCCGGCGTCGTCAGCCTCAATCTCGTGAAAGAGGAGGTGCCGGAGGAGCGGGGGAGCCAATTCTGGGCCTTCGCCGTCGGGGTCAGCACCTACGCCGCGCCGCTGCTCGCGGTGTGACGCCTGCCGGAGGCGGTGACGATGCCCATTCGTGCACGTATCTCGCCTCCATCGGGAACCTGTTCACGGTCGTTCACCGTCCACCACCAAAACGTTTACCGCTCGTCACCGGCGGGTTCACTTTCCGCCAATACCCTTAGAGGTGGAGCCACCTTGGGGGTGCAGGATCATCGCTGCCTCCGGCGCTCCAAGGTCGCAGATGAGCAGGAGGATGGTGGGATGCCGAACCGCATCGGCGGATTCTTGAGAGCCGACGAAGGGTACCCGCCGCCTTCCGTTTAGGAGGGCCGTGGATCGTCTTCGTCGCCTACATGCTCGTGGTCTTCGCCGCCTTGGCGGTCACCCTCGGACGGCATGGCTTTCGAAGCGGTGCCAATCGGTACAGATCCGGCAGGAACAGAGGTATGGGAGAGAGGTCACCATGAACTGCAACGAGGTTGTTCACACGCGAACTGGCTTTACGTCCCGCCGTGCCTTCATCGCTAGCGCGGGCGCGGCCATTGCCCTCGGGGTCGGCTTGCCCGCCATCCGGAGCGATGCCTTCGCCAAACAGGAGAGCACGCCCGTCGACGCCCTTGACCCGACGAGCCGCATCCACCCGGCTGCTCTATTCGAGGGTTCGTGCGCCAGCCTGGGCCAGATCGTGTTTCCGCTCGCGGACGTCGGGATTGTCATCTCGGATCCCGGTAATCAACAAGGTGGCGTGGTCGTGGGACCACCGTCCGCGGTTCCCGTGCTCCAGAGCATCACCGAACTGCCGGTCGCCCTGGACCAAATCCTGGCCGCTCCGCGGGCGATCGCCGTCGGCAGGAGTCCAGAGGATGCCGCGACCATTATTGCCTGTGGCAACGTTGGCGGAACCCGCGTCGGCGACACGGTCATGATTGGCTTGGGTGAGCATAACGATTCGGGGTACGGAGGGGTTGCCTTGCTCAACCCGGCGGAGCCCGGATGGACGAATGTGGTCATCTACCTTACTCCCCCGGCCACTTCGCCAACCGCCGGTGCGACGCCGACCTCCGGTGAGGCTCCGGCTGCGGGTGCAGGAGCGGCCCCAGCCGAGGTGACGGTGGAGTCCGTCGACATCGACTTCAACCCCAACGAGTTCTCCATCCCCGCCAACACCGACGTCACCCTCCACCTGCCCAACAACGGCGCCGCCCTCCACAACTTCTCGGTCACCGACCACAACAACCCGGACGTCCCCAACCTCGGCATCGACGTCGATATCCCGCCGGGGCAGCGCCAGACCATCACCGTCAACGCCCCCGCCGGGGACTACTACTACTTCTGCGATGTCCCCGGCCATGAAGCGGCCGGCATGTTCGGCACCATGCACGTCATCGAATAGACATCGTCACCGAGGCCTGACGGCTCGATTGAGAACGGCCAGCGAGGGGGGCATACGCCTCGCTGGCCGCTGGTGCAACGACTGAAGGATGGACGCATGGCTGTGCCTCCGGCTCCCTGGTACCGGGTCCCTCGGGTGCACGATAGCCGCCTCTCGTCTGACTTCCGTTATCGTGTGACCCCGCTCACGTCTGCAGCCGCACGCCCAGCAGCCCCCTCTCCACAGCGACGGCTGGCGTGACTCCCCCGAGGTACCAGCAACGCTGACGCCTCCTTCCTGAGAGCTCGTTGCCCATTGACACCAGCCCGCAGCCTCCCGACTGCTTGATCCGACAACATTGACCGACCGATCCCCCAAGTTGACCGCGGTTCCCGGAGCGCCGACCGTGGCAGCGCTACCGATCATCGCGCCATCCAATTCCCCTGCCACCATGAGGATTCTCTACACATCCATGGCTCGATGATCGCAGCACTCCCGCCGCTCCTCCGCCATGGATCCGCACCACCATCGCCTCGGCGCTAAGACGACGGCACTAGAGTTGCGCCGTGCATCACCTTGGGTCCCGAAGCTCCAACGATGGTGATAGATCGCGAATCATTGGAGCCGCCAGCCCTAGGCCGAACGCCTCTGTGGAAGCCCGGACAGAAGGAACCAAGGTTCGCGACATCATGCTCTGCAACCTGAGGTGGAAGGATGAGCCGCTACGATGTCGTACTACAGGGCGGTGAAGTGCTGGACCCCGCCTCAGGTCGGTGGGGACGATTCGATGTCGCATTCGCTGGTGATACGATAGCTGCGATCGAGGAGGATGTAGAGCCCCAAGCGCCAGAGTTAGCCGTGCGTGTCGACGGCTGCCTGGTCGTGCCCGGGCTGGTCGATTTCCACGTTCATGCGTTCGAGACGGTAGGCGAGAGCGTCAGCCCGGACGAGATGTGCCTCGGGCGTGGCACCACGACGGTCGCTGATGCGGGAACTGCCGGTGCCAACCTGTTTGGGGCGTTTCGCCGCTTGACGGGCAGCAGCCGGACCCGTGTCCTTGCGTGGCTGAACCTCTCGACCATCGGCCAGGTGGACATCCGTGTCGGTGAGCTGCTCGCCATGCCGCATGCCGATGTCGACGCGGCTATCGCCACCGCTCGGGCACACCCGGACCTCATCGTGGGGCTGAAGGCCCGCCTGAGCTCCTACGTTGTTGGCGGTACTTGTAAGCCGGTGCTACGGCTACTGCGCGAAGCCGCAGACGCAACGGGACTGCCGATCATGGTTCACATTGGCGATACCGGCGAGCCGCTGCCCGAGGTCTTGGCGTACCTACGACCTGGGGATGTTGTCACTCACATTCTCACCGGCCGGAAGTTCGGTATTCTAGGCGGCGACGGCAAAATCATCCCTGAGGTCTTCGAGGCGCGCAAGCGCGGCATTGTCTTCGACGCCTCCCGCGGGCGCAACCACGAGGCGTTTCCAGTCCTGCAGGCGGCCGTGGAGCAAGGGCTACTGCCCGACACCATCAGCACTGACATTACTAGGTACACGGCGCGGAACCCCGCCTTCGGCCTGCCGTTGATGGCCACGCACCTTCTCTCTTTCGGGGTGCCACTTGAGGAGGTGGTGGCACGCATCACGATCAACCCAGCGCGCGTGATGCGCCGGCCGAACCTTGGTCGCCTGGAGCCGGGGGGCATCGGCGACGCCACAGTTCTGCGCCTTGAGGAGGGCAAGTTCGCCCTCCACGACGTGGACGAACGGGTACGGTGGACAGACCGGCGCCTGATCGCTGTGGGAGTGGTGCGGGCCGGCGCCTACATGCCGCTCACCCCAGTGGATAATTCCTGAACGCCCAGCTATGGCGGTGTGACATCCCTCACCCCCCGGACTCGTCAACCCAGATAGATAGGAATATCGGGCTAACGTCGACCTCTGCATCAGCTTCGGGCTCGCCCCGGGCTTTGGCGACGACTCGCGGGTTGAATAAAGGGCACCGTGGGGATGCAGGAAGGCAACACGCTTAGGGCGTGTCATCCGGTTGTAGGGAGATACCGAGTCGTTCGAGGAGACCGAGGGCTTGAGTGCCGGGGAGCTGAGCCAATCCCGAGAGCCCAACTCCGCGGCCAGAACCATCTGCAGAGAATCATCGGCGAAGACGCGATCTCTCTTGTAGAACGACGGCGTTTTGCGGGAAAGCCCTTTCGCAACGTTCATAACAGGTTCTAGAGTCACAGAGCGGGTCTAGCCGAAGACGAGGCCGCCGTTGACATCGATGATGGCTCCCGTGATGTAGCCTGCCGCATCCGAGGCAAGAAAGACGATGACCCCCGCCACGTCATCTGGCTCCCCGAAGCGAGCGAGCGGAATGCCCTCCACCACCCGCTCGCCGTGCTCAGCCAGGTAATCGCGGTTCATGTCGGTCACGATCACCCCCGGGGCCACGGCGTTGACCGTGATGTCATATGGTCCGAACTCCTTAGCCAGTCCACGGGTGAACGAGACGACGGCCCCCTTGCTCGCGCCGTAGCTGGCGCTGCCGACGAAGCCACGACCCAGCCTCGCCGTCATCGAGGCGACGTTAATGATGCGGCCCCAGCGCCGCTCCATCATGTGAGGAACCAGCTCGCGGCAGGTAAGAAACATCGACCGCGAGTTGACGTCCATCAGCCGCTCCCAGGCCTCGTCGGTGGTCTCGACCAGACTGCCAGAGTGGGTGATGCCAGCATTGTTGACGAGGATGTCGACGCCACCCCATGCGTCGACCACGCGTTGCGCCAGGGAGCGCACATCCTCAGGCACCGCAACGTCGCCGGGCACGGCCAGCGATTGTCGGCCGAGTTCTCGCACCGCTTGAGCCACCTCTTCAGTGCCCGACGTATCGCGCGCGTTCACCGCGACATCAATCCCGGCCTGCGCCAGCGCCAGCGCCGTAGCGCGGCCAATGCCCTTGCTGGCGCCGGTCACCAGTGCTCTCCGCATGCTTGCCCCTTCCCCGCCACCCAGTTCGCGGCCAGCTGTGCTCAGCCAGCCGATGTCCGGCAGAGAGATTTACGGCACGATGGCCGCGCGCGTCACCTCGCCACGATCCGCTGCCGTGAACGCGTCGTTGATCCGCTCTAAGGGGAATGTTTGGCTCACCACTCTGTGCCAGGGGTACTTGTCTCGGGTTCGGTCGAGGAGATCAAGCGCCTGCTGAAGGTGCTCAGCCTCGTAGTAGACCATGCCGTACACGGTGATGTTCCGTTGCACAAGCAGGCTCGGGTCCAGCTCGAAGGTGAGGTTGGGGGTGACGTTTCCAATCTCAAGGTAGCGGCCAGTCCGTCCGAGCATCTGGAGTCCTTCGTTCACCACCCGAGGATGCCCCACCACCTCAGCCACCACGTCCGCGCCCCAGCCACCCGTCAACTCGCGCACCCGCTCGATCCGCTGCGCGCTGTCGGGAATCTCGCGGAGATCAACGGTCTCATCGGCGCCAAAGGCTCGCGCCAACTCAAGCCGCTCTCGGATACCGTCGATGATTATCACCTTGCCGGCGCCTCGTTCCTTGGCGACGGCGGTCGCATAGACCCCGAGCCCTCCCGCCCCCTGGATCACGACCGATTCACCCATCCCGACCTGCGCCAACTGCAAGCCACCCACCATTTGGCTCAAGCCACAGTTGATGCCGGCGACCGTGGTGTCCTCAACCCCCTCGGGAACCCTGAAGATGGCCGCGCCAGGCCGGACGTAATAGTAGTCACCGAACGCGCCGTAGAAGTGCGGGGGCACGTCGCAGGAGTTCGCCAGGTAGGAGCGGGCGTAGGGGCAGGCGCGGGTGACGCGCTTCAAACAAGCGCGGCAACTCCCACAGGGATAGAAATACCGAAAGATGACCCGGTCGCCCTCGTTAAGAGGCTGACCAGCGGTGTCGCGAGAGACATCCTCACCGAGGAGAAAAACGGTGCCGGTCATCTCATGGCCGAGGATCTGGGGGTAGGGCCGGCCGAACTGGGCGATGTCGAACTCGCCACGCCACTGGTGCAGGTCCGACCCACACACGTTGGCAACCGTCATCTTGAGAATAACTGCCCCCGGCTCCGGATCCGGCACCGGGTACTCCTTGATCTCCATCGGCCTTCCTGCACCGTAGAAGGCTGCGACTCGTCCCATGGTGGGCATTAGTCGAATCTCCTCCCGTGACCCATGCTTCAGTCCGCACACAGCAGCTACGTCGTGGTTGCCTCAATCCTCAGGGGATGAGTCCTACCTTCAATGCCGTAGCTAAGAATACTCAACGCTCTTGAGGGAGACCAAAAGACACGTCCGCCCATTGCGCGACCGCGTGCCGCTTTCATTGGTCCTCCTGACGATTGAGCATTGTCGATCGTCAACTGGCTCAAACCTTTCCCATGCACATTCCGGCTGAAGCGAGCCTGCGTGAGCTAGGTGCTGCACTACCCTCAGACCTTGTCCGCCTTTGACCTTCTGCGGGAAGAGGGTCAAAGCCCTACCTGAGGATGCCGGCATCGTTCCCGACAACCTGGCGGACGCTCTTGGAATCAGGCGAATTTGGCGGTCAAGTCAATCTGGTCACGATTCAAAGCGCTTTGCGCTCGTTTGTGTGTTCCACTACAATGCGCGGCCCCCGCCGTAGGGGGATCCGCTGGCAGAAGGAGGACACAACCATGGGAACGAGTGACAACCGATTTGATGGGATGACTCGTCGCCGGGTACTCCGGCTGGTAGGCGCGACCGGCCTCGCGGCCACCGCGTCGACAATTATCCCAGCTCGCGTTGGCAAGTCAGCCCAGCAGCAGATCACCATCAACTTCAACCACACGGACGGCCCTACAGGCGAGGCTGCCATCTTTGCCAACCAGTTCAAGAAGCTGGTTGAGGAGCGCAGCAGCGCCCGCATCACGGTAGAAACGTTCCACTCCGGCGAACTGGGTGCCGAGAAGGACATGTATGACTCTCTGCAGCTCGGCACGATCGAGATGGGCCGAACTGGCTCGCTCATCATCAGCGTCGTCGCGCCCGAATACGGCGCCCTGGAGATGCCGTACGTCTTCCGCAGCCAGGACCACCTGCGGGCCGTGATGACGGGTCCGATCGGCCAGGAGATGCACCAGAAGTTTCTCGAGGCCAAGGGCATCCGCGTCCTGGCAATCGTGAACCGCGGGCCGCGCCAGTTGACAACGACGGACCGTGAGGTAAAGACGCCGGCCGATGTGGAGGGCTTGAAGCTGCGCGTCCCAGAAATCCCAGTTTATGTCGAGGCGTGGCAGGCGCTTGGTGCGAGCCCAACGCCAATGGCCTTCCCAGAGGTGTTCACTGCACTCCAGCAGGGGGCCATCGACGGCCAGGAGAATCCTCTCGGGACCATCTGGGGCAACAGCTTCTACGACGTCCAGGAGTATCTCAATCTCACCACCCACGTCCGGGGCAACGGCTGGATGGTTGCCAGCGAGGCGTGGTGGCAGGGGCTCAGCGAGGAAGACCGGCAGCTTCTCCAGGGTGCAGCCGACGAAGCCGCCACCTTCGCCGACGGTGAGATCGCGAAGCAGGAGACCGATCTGCTTGACCAATTGAGGGAGAAGGGCATGACCGTTGTCGAGCCCGATGTCCAAGCCTTCAGCGACATCGTCTGGGAGCAGGTGCCGCCGAAATTCGAGGACGACTGGAAAGAAGGTCTTCTCCAGCAGATCCAGGAGCAGAGCGAGGCCACTCCGACCGCCAGTTAGTCATCGTTCTGGGTAGCCTGGCTGCACACGCCACCAGGCATTCGCGCGAGGAGAACCGGCATGCGTTGGCTTCACCTCGTCTGGAGTTACGCCGCCGAGACCGTGGTGGTCATCCTGATGACAATTATGGTCACGACCCTGGCGTTGCAGGTTTTCTACCGCTTCGTGCTCGATAACCCTCTGTCTTGGACAGAGGAGCTGGCGCGCTACGCGTTCGTCTGGATCACCTTTCTCGGGGGTGCGGTCGCCTACCGACGCCGCGCACACTTCGTCGTCGATGTCATGCTCCACCTCGTGCCGATCAGGGCTCGGGCCGCGCTCGCCTTGGCTGTGGAAGCCATGATCACCGTGACATTGGTGATCCTCGTGCGTGACGGCCTACGGATGGTCGAGACGACGGCCAACGTTCAGGCCACCATGCTCGAGATCCCGATGTCCTACATCTACGCCTCAATCCCAGTCAGCGCGGCGCTGATGCTGATCTATCAGGTCGAGCGGCTGGTGGGGGTTTTGCGCTCGCGCCGGCCCGCGGCAGCAGCGGCCGAGATCACCCAGCCCAAGCTACCCGAGATCGGTGGGGTCTAGGCCATGCTCGCGTGGATGATCGTGGTCATGCTCTTCCTTTTTGCGATCGGCATGCCGGTCGCATTTGCGATGATGCTGACCGCAGCAGTCACAATGCTCCAACTGGGCAACGTGCCTCTGCTGGTGCTGCCGCAGCGGATGCTCACGGGCTCGGACAGTTTCCCCCTCATGGCCATCCCCCTCTTCATCCTGGCCGGTAACGTGATGATCGCCAGCGGACTGACTGAGCGGCTGAGCCGATTCGTGTTCATGGTGGTCGGGCACTTCCCGGGCGGTCTGGCCCACGTCAACATCGCGAACAGTCTGGTTAACGGCGGCATGTCGGGCTCCGCCGTCGCCGACGCGACCTCCGACTGCAAGATCCTGGTCCCGATGATGGTCAAGGCTGGCTACGGCAAGGATTTCGCGGCCGCTATAAGCGGCGCCTCCGCCGCAGTGGCCCCGATCCTCCCGCCCAGCATCCCATTCGTTATCTACGGTTCGATCGCCCAGGTCTCCATTGGCGATCTCTTCCTGGCCGGCGCGGTGCCGGGCGTGCTGATGGGCCTCTACATGATGGCTGTGGTGGCCATCCTTGCCCGCCGGCGTCGCTACCCGCGCAGCACCCGCCCAAACCTTGCCATGCTGGGACGCGGCTTATGGGACGCCGGGTTAGCGCTGATGATGCCCGTAATCATCATCGGCGGTATTCTTGGGGGCGCGTTCACGCCGACCGAGGCCGGCGCCGCGGCGGCGATCTATGCCCTTCTAATCAGCTTCCTGGTTTACCGCAGCCTTCGCCCCCGTGATCTGCCCGCGCTCCTACTTGACACCGGGATTCAGACCGGGGTGATCATGCTAATCATCGCCGCCGCCTCCCCGTTTAGCTGGCTCCTCGCCCGTCAGCAGGTGGGCCGGATGGTGGTCAACGGGGTGACGGCACTCGGAAGCAACGACCTGGTGGTGCTGCTGCTGCTGAACCTCGCACTGCTCGTGCTTGGTTCACTGTTGGACGCCACTGCTCTCCTCATCATTCTTGTCCCAGTGCTCGTGCCGATGATTACGGCTCTGGATCTCGATCCAGTCCACATCGGCGTCGTCGTTGTGCTCAACCTGATGATTGGACTGATCACTCCGCCCTTCGGATTGGTGATGTACGTTGTCTGCTCCTTGCTCAACGTGCGCATCTCTGCCTTCAGTCGTGAGGTGTGGCCATTCCTCATCGCACTCCTGGTGGCCTTGGTGACGGTCACGTATGTGCCACAGGTCGTCTTGTTCCTACCGAGAATGCTGGCCGACCGCTGACCGGTGCCACTAGACCGGACTGCGGTGCGAGCAGCGAGTGGCTCAACCAACGACCGCCGCTTGATATTGCGCGTTCTTTGTGCGCGTCGACGTGCCGGTCAGTCGCTGAGCCCACCTTCAGGCCGGTTGAGGCGACTGGCTGAAAGAGACGAGGAGATCCATGACATTAGAGAACAGCACCTCTGATCCCATCACTGCCCAGCTCGCCGAATTCGACCCAGCCACCCTGCACGAAGCCGGGGGGCGGATCGGAGCGGTGGATCACGCGATCAAGCCGATGGCGGCCGGGTCCGGCGTGGCGGGGCGGGCGTTCACCGCACGCTGCCACCCGGGCGACAACCTGGCGATCCACCGCGCCGTGGCCGCAGCCGAGTCGGGCGATGTGCTCGTGGTCAACGCAGGCGGGCACGTCGCGGGGTACTGGGGGGAGGTGCTGGCGGTGGCAGCGCAGGCGCGAGGCATCCAGGCGCTGATCATCGACGGCGGCGTGCGTGACAGCGTCGCTCAGAGACGGCGGGGCTTTCCCGTCTGGGCACGGGGTGTGTCCATCCTAGGTACAGTGAAGGTCACGCCGGGCGCCATCGGCGAGCCGATTACATGCGGCGGTGTGCCAGTACGCACGGGCGACTACGTGATCGCCGACGACGATGGGGTGGTGGTCATCCCCCATGAGCGCGCGGCGGAGGTGATCGAGGCGGCACGGCAACGGGTCGAGAAGGAGGCCGATTTGATGGAACGCCTGGCAGCGGGAGAGCTGACGCTGGATCTGCTCAAGCTGCGCGACATTCTTCAGGACGGTGACCCCTCTTAATCGCGGCCGCGTTGCCACCGCGCGTGATAGGAATGGCTCGATTGGGGTGAAAGGTCGACGGTCCGACCCGTGGGGGCCATGATGGGGCCAGGTTGAGGTCCCATCACGTCGGATCCTTCCCTTGGCCGGCGCTCCCGGCCGATGCCCCTCACCTCCCTGGTTGGCCGCACAGCCGAACGGGAGAGCGTCCAGGCCCTGCTCCGTCGTGACAACGTACGCCTGCTAACCTTGACGGGTCCCGTTGGAGCCGATAAGAACCGTCTCGCTCTTCAAATCGCAGCCGATCTGGAGGGCGATTTCGCGGGCGGCGTCACGTTTGTGCCTCTGGCCGCGGTAGCCGACCCTGGCCTCGTGCTGCCCTCGGTGTCCGCCATGCCGGAGCGCGGGAGTTGGGCATTCGAACGCCGGGAGAGCGCCTCCGCGACTTTCTGGAAGGAGGTAAGGGCCTCCTCGTCTTCGACAACCTGGAGCAGGTTCAACGGACGTCTCGGCGACGACCAAACACCGTTTGGAAGTTTTTCATAGTCGGCACGCTGAGCTTCTTTCCTCTCACCATCCTGGCCCTCCTGCTCCTGGACCTTGCCGCGCTGGGGTGGGGCCAGGATTCCCACTCGGAGCCGGACCCGGATTGGGATTGGTGGTAGTGGTCCGTGGCGCCCGGCCCTGTGACCCGCCGGTCGGTCCGGCGCGGGGCGGGGTCCGGCATCTCCGCGGACGGCGCTCTGAGCGGCAACACCGTCGCTGCCCGCACGGCCCTCCCGGGGCGTCCCGGCGCCAAACCTAGGGGTCGAGCGCCCTACTCCGTCAGCCGCCGTCCACCACCCGCAGGGCGGTTCGCAGCGCGTGCTCGACGCGGTTGCGCTCCCGGACGAGTTTGGTGCGCAGGAAGTGGGCGTCGTTGCTGTCCGGCGGGAGGGCGGTCAGCCGCGCGGTGTCGGCGAGGCCGGGCAGCGGCGGGGCGGCGAGAGCGAGATCCTGCTCGAAGGGACCGGAGCGGGTGTAGTTGACGGGGATCAGCAGCCGGCAGAGCGCCATCGTCCGCTGGTTGGCTTTCTCCGCGCTTCGCTGGTCTTGCTCGCCGGCGCGGACGGCCGATGCGAGATCACGGGCGAGATCCCGCGTCCCGGCCAGGTCGAAGGCGTCCCCGGCGGCCTCGTGGTAGTGGTCGAGGTGGAGCGCCATCTCGTCGGCAGCCGCGGCCGGGTCGAACGGCAGCCGCTCCAGGGTGCAGAGCCGCCAGAGGGTTTCGGCGTAGA
>JAUJMG010000499.1 GCA_030446955.1 Thermomicrobiales bacterium | reverse complement strand
TGGCCGCGAGCCTGGCAGCGGTACGCGACGGGCACGATCACGACCTGGAGTACCGGGCGGTGGCGGCCGATGGGCGCGTGGTCTGGCTGCGCGAGGGTGTTCAGGTTGTTCGCGGAGCGGACGGTCGGGTGCAAGCACTCCGCGGCCTGATGATCGACGTCACCAAGCACCGGCGAGCGGAGGAGGCGGTGCGCGCGTCGGAGGAGCGCTACCGGCTCTTATTCGAGGCCAACCCGCATCCGATGTGGGTCCACGACATGGAGACCCTAGGGTTCCTCGCCGTCAACGACGCCGCCGTCCAGCACTACGGCTACACCCGCGATGAGTTCCTGTCGATGACGCTGCTCGACATCCGTCCTGCCGAGGACCGGCCGGCCATCCTCGCTCGGGTCGCCCAACTGAGGAAGGATCCCGGCGGGTTGGACAGCGCCGGCATCTGGCGACACCGAACGAAGGACGGCACCCTCATCGACGTGGAGGTCACCACCCACGCGCTTGATTTGGACGGGCGGCCCGCCCGCCTGGCCCTCGCCCACGACATCACGCAGCAGCGGCAGACCACGGCCGAGCGGGAGCGCCTGGTGGTGCAACTGGAAGCCGAGCGAGCCGAACTGGAAATCGAGCGTGGCCGTCTGGAAGCGGTGCTGCGGGAACTGCCGGCCGGGGTGATCATCGCCGAGGCGCCCTCTGGGCGGGTTGTCCTTGGCAACGAGCAGGTGGAGCAGATCCTCCGGCAATCGTTCCATTCGGCCGCAGACATTACGGGCTACTGGGAACACGTGGGGTTCTTTCCCGACGGCAGCGTCTACGAACCGGAGGACTGGCCGCTCTCCCGCACGATCCGGACAGGCGAGACGGTCCAGGACGAGGAGATCGACATCTCCCGCGGAGACGGATCCCGTGGGACCATCCGCGTCAGCTCGGCGCCGATCCGGGACCGCGATGGGCAGATCGTCGCCGCGGTGACCATCTTCTCAGACGTTACCGAGCAAAAACGGGCCGCCGACGAACTGCGGCAATCCCGCGACCAACTCGCGGTGGTGCTCCAGGGGGTTGGCGACGGGATCACGGCGCAGGATCCTTCGGGGCGGCTTGTCTTCGCCAACGACGCGGCCGCCTCAACACTCGGCTTTGCTTCGGTTGAGGCCCTGCTCGCCGCCCCGCTGCCTTCGGTGTTGGAGCGATTCGAGATTCTGGACGAGGCTGGTGCTCCCTTCCCACCGGACCGGCTTCCCGGCCGGTTGGCACTCCTTGGGGAGCAGCCGCCCGAGGTGACACTCCGGTATCGCGTGCGTGAAACGGGCGAAGAGCGGACCGTGATGGTGCGGGCGACACCCGTCTTCGAGCGGGGGCACGTGCCGCTCGCGATCAATATCTTCCGGGACGTAACCGAGCGCAAGCGCGCGGAGGAGACCCGGCAGGTCCTTACCGAAGCAACCCTGCAACTCGCCGCGTCACTGGACGAGGAGACGATGCTGGTCGGGATGGCACGCCTGGCGGTGCCGATCCTTGCCGACTTCTGCCTGGTGGACTTGCTGGAGGCCGGCGAGATCCGCCACGTTGCAGCCGCCCACCAAGATCCGGAGCGCGCAGCGCTCGTGCAAGAGATGCAGCGACGCTACCCGATCAAGCTGGAACAGGACTTGGCGGTGACCCGGGCCATGCGAACTGGAGCATCCGGCTACATCGCCGAGATCACCGACGCGGACGTGGTCGCAGTGTCGTGGGACGAAGAGCATCTCCGCCTGCGGCGCACGCTGGCATTCCGCTCCGCGATGTTCATCCCTCTGCAGGCGCGGGGGCGCGTCCTGGGGGCGATCACCTTCTTCAGCACGGTGCCGGATCGACGGTATGGCCCGGCCGATGTTGCCCTCGCCGAAGACCTGGCCCGCCGGACTGCGCTGGCCGTCGACAATGCCCGCCTCTACGAGGCTGAGCGGCGAGCGCGGGCGGAAGCGGAGGGCGCGCAACGGCGATTGGCGTTCCTGGCGGAAGCGAGCGCGCTGCTCGGGGGCTCGTTTGATCGAGAGGAGACCCTCGCGGCCGTGGCCCAGTTGGCGGTGCCAGATGTTGGAGACTGGTGCGTCATCCACCTGTGCGGCGAGGATGGTTCGCTCCGCCTGGTGGCCGGTGCCCATGCGAACCCGGCCAAGATTGACTTGCTGCGAGACCTTGTGCAGCGTTATCCCGCGGGTCCCAACGCTCCTCACGGGCCGAGCCGCGTGGTCCGGACAGAGTTGCCGGAGATGGTCGTCGACATCGCCGACGAAATACTCTCGCAGATGGCCCGAGATGCCGAGCACCTCCGTCTGCTGCAAAGCCTCGGGTTGGTCTCCTCGATGACGGTGCCGCTGCGAGCCCGGGGTCGCACGCTTGGGACCGTCAGTTTCGCCACCGCGGAGTCGGGCCGGCGCTACGAACTGGCCGACCTGAAATTGGCGGAAGATCTAGCCGGTCGGATCGCCGTCGCCGTGGACAACGCGCGGCTCTACATGGAGGCCCAGGAGGCGGTACGGGCGCGGGACCAGTTCCTTTCCATCGCCGCCCACGAGCTGCGGACGCCCGTCGCGGGGGTGAAGGGCTATGCCCAAATGCTGCTTCGCGCCCAGGCGCGAGAGACGCTGACCGCCGAGAAGATCACCCATGGCCTGCGGACGCTGGACCAGGTCAGCGACCGCCTCACGGGTCTGACCAACGATCTGCTGGACGTTTCCCGCATCCGCCTCGGGCAGTTGCCGCTGCGCCCCCGACAGATCGACTTCGACGGGCTGGTGCGGGAGGTCGCCCAGCGGATCGGCGTGGGGTTGGGCGACCGTCACCCGCTGGTGCTGGTGCTGCCGGACCACCTCCCTCTGATGATGATCGACCCGGACCGGATTGAGCAGGTTCTCACGAACCTGCTCGACAACGCGGCCAAGTACTCTCCTGGCGGCGGGCCGATCCACCTCATGGTTGAGCAAGATGCGGCGGGCGGGGGCATCCTGGTGACAGTCCGCGACACCGGCATCGGGCTGCCGGCGGCAGCGGCCGAAGCGATCTTCGAACCGTTCGGCCGGGCAGAGAACGCCATCCAGCAGAACCTGCCGGGGCTCGGCCTGGGCCTCTACATCTGCCGCAGCATCGCCGAGCGGCACGGCGGCCGGATCTGGGCTGAGAGCGCTGGCGACGGCCAGGGAACAGCGATGCGCCTCTGGCTACCGATCCAGGGGCCGGAGGACGAGCCGTACGGCGACGTTCGTCCGGGATCCCTGGTCAATTCGACCGGCTCTGGATCCTAGCCGTTGACCTGAACTCGGCGGCTCGGCCAGCCGGTTGCGCCCTCGGGCAGGGGGTTACGTCGCTTTTCCTCGGCGACCTGTCCCGTGCCGTCGGTAGGGCGGATCACCA
>JAUJMG010000498.1 GCA_030446955.1 Thermomicrobiales bacterium | reverse complement strand
GCCGTGGCTCCTCATTGCCTGCGACTTCCGGACATGGCGCTGGCACAACCTCGAGACCGGCGACAAGGGCGAGTTCTCACTCACCGAGCTACCGGACAACCTCGACCTGTTCTGGTGGATCGGTGGCTACGGCCAGCCCAGTGAGCGCTTCGAGAGCGAGGAGGATGCCAACTTCGCGGCAACCGAGCTGTTGAAGGTGATCCATGACCGCCTGAGCGACAACGGCTACGCCGGCCATCCCATCCGTGAGTGGCTCACGCGAATCCTGTTCTGCCTCTTCGCCGACGACACCGGCGTCTGGGGTCGGGCCGCCTTCCATGCCTACATCGCCCTCCACAGCCGCCCGGACGGAAGCGACCTTGGGGCGACGATCGAAACGATCTTCCAGATCCTCAACACCCCGGCCGAGCGCCGCCCCCGCCACCTCGACGAGGATCTAGCCCAGTTCATCTACGTCAACGGCGACCTGTTCGAGGAGCGGCTCCCTATCCCGTTCTGCGACGCCGCCACCCGGGACGCGCTGCTGGAAGCCTGCCGATTCGAGTGGTCGGTCATCTCGCCCGCCATCTTCGGCTCGCTATTCCAGAACGTCACCACGGCGCGGGACCGCCGTCAGCTCGGAGCCCACTACACGACCGAGGAGAACATCCTCCGCACCATCCGCCCGCTGTTCCTCGATGAGTTGGGGGCGGCCCTCGCCGCGGCTACGACGAAGCCGCGACTGCAGGCGTTTCTCGATCGACTCGCCAGCCTGATCTTCTTCGACCCTGCCTGCGGGTGCGGCAACTTCCTGGTCATCACCTACCGCGAGATCAGGCGGCTGGAGACCGAGGCGCTGCGCCGGCTGCACGCGCTTGAAGCCCAGGATCAGCGCAGGGTGGCCGCTCGCCGGGCAGGCCAGCTCGCCATCGACGTCACGCTCGAACTTAACGTCAGGGTCGACCAGTTCTACGGCATGGAGGTCGAGGAGTTCCCGGCGAAGATCGCCCGCACTGCACTGTACCTGGCCGACCACCTCGCTAACCGTGAGGCCTCCGTCGAGTTCGGCCAGCACCTCGTCCGGTTCCCCATACCGGCCGCTCCCCACATCTTGATCACCAACGCCCTCCGCACAGACTGGGCCGAGTTGGTGCCGCCCGAGCGGTGCTCATACGTGTTCGGCAACCCACCCTTCGGTGGCCACGCCACCCGCTCGCTTGCCCAGAGCGACGATCTCCGCCGCGTGTGGGGCAGTGGATACGCCAAGTGGTTGGACTACGTCACCGGCTGGTACCGCAAGGCCCGGGACTACATCGGCGAGCATCCTGTCCGGGCCGGCTTCGTCTCGACGAACTCCATCGCCCAGGGCGAGCAGGTGGCCCGACTGTGGGACTGCCTGCTGGCCGATGGCTTCCGCATCGACTTCGCCCACCAGACCTTCGCCTGGACGAGCGAGGCCCGCGGCCGTGCCCACGTCCACGTGGTGGTCGTGGGCTTTTCGAAGCACCCGCCGAGTCCCCGCCGGCTGTTCACCTACGCCACGACGCGGTCCCAACCGGTGGAGGAGACGGTCTCCAACATCAGCCCTTACCTGGTGGAGGGGCCCGACACCACGGTGGCGGGCCGTTCCACGCCGTTGTCGCCACAGATGCCGCCGGCGGACTACGGGAGCCTGCCTTCCGACGGCGGCGGCCTCATCGTCGCCCCCGAGGACCTGCCCAGCGATGACCCGGTGGCCATGAGCTACATCCGCCCGTACCTGGGCTCGCGAGAGCTGGTGCGGGGTCTGGTGCGGTACTGCATCTGGATGCCCGACGGCCCCGCTCCCGGTGATCTTAAACGCTCCCGCTTCTTGCACGAGCGCCTCGAAGCGGTACGCCGGTCCCGCCTCGCCAGCCGGAACCCGGACTCCCGGGCGCTGGCCACCCAGCCGTATAAGTTCTTTCACAACGCGCAGCCGACGACGCCCTACATCGGCATCCCTGCGCAGGTCAGCGAGACCCGACGCTGGTACACCGTCGCCGTCCTACCGCCGGAGACCATCGCCTCCAACACCCTCTACACGGCGGAGGACCCGGACGGCTTTCTGTTCGGCGTCCTCTCCTCCAGCATGTTCCTGGCGTGGGTCGGTTCCATCGGCGGCCGGTTGAAGTCCGACTACCGCTTCAGCAAGTCCGTCGTGCACAACACCTTCCCCTTGCCAGCGGCCATCACCAACAGCCGGCGGGAAGGCGTCACCACCGCAGGACAAGCGCTGCTTGCTGCCAGAGCGAACCATCCCGGCGCGACCTTGGCCGACCTCTACGAACCGCTGGCCACGCCTCCCGACGTCATTGCGGCCCACGCCGGCGTGGATCGGGCGGTGGATGCCCTCTTCGACTTCCGGCGGCGGCGCTGGACAGAGCGCGACCGCCTGGAGCTGCTCCTCAGCCGCTACGCGGCGATGGTCGAAGACGGTCGGCTGCAGCTTGATGCCGGGAAGTCGGCTGCGCCCGTCCGGCGACGACGCCGGCAACGGACGGGAGGGGCGCCGGCGGACTGAGCGAAGAAATCGCCGGGCCCCTTCATCCCGTAAACGCATCAACCGGAGCGACGCCGGCGCCGGCCGCACCGAGCGGTTGGGCCCGACGGGCTACTGAACGATCGCTTCGATGGCGGTCTTCGCCGTCTGTTGGCCTGTGAATCGGACGCACATACGAATGAGTAGCAACGCCTTGGCTTGGTCCGGGAGGCCAAGGTTTTCGATCCCCTTGAGCCGCTCTGCGAACAAAGCGCTCTCCGCCTCCTCAATGACCGCAAGCTCCTGACACATGGCGCCGATGTGGACGCCGTGATCGACGTACGTCCACCCGTCAAGCAAAGGTTGCGCCTGTTCTGTCAGGTAGGAGTCGAACCTTTCCCGCATTTCCTGGTCGGCCCTATTTACAAGGAATGATAAGAGATGGCGAGCGGACTCAACGACACCTGAAACGCTCGTCAACTGCTCTGGTAGCTCTACGTCGGTCTGGATCCTACGAGCGAACGAGGCCGACCGGAGTACTGCCAGAGCCACAAAGCCCGCTCCGGCCACTTGCGCACTGCGCGTCGCTAATTCCGAATTCGAACCCACCTCTAGGCCGTAGGTACGAAGAAGGGCAAGCACGCCCACGGCAACGACCCCGTTTATTGTGATATGGAGCCATGTCCGAGGACCCCACCGCACCCACCCGCGGAACCCAGCGTAGCGAACAAGGCATTCTATCGCCGTAGCGATGGACGCCAGGAGGAAGAGGGCAATCCCCTCTGCAACCGTCAAACGACCGACGCCAGGACGGCCTCTCCAGTCGGCGTCAGTACGGCTTCAACCTCACCGCCGATCCGCCGACGGATCGAAATGAGCCCATTGGCCGCCGCCGCCGCCAGTGCCCCA
>JAUJMG010000099.1 GCA_030446955.1 Thermomicrobiales bacterium | reverse complement strand
AACCGGTGGGCGAGGGACGTGCGCTGCCCATCCATTCGGAGCCCACCGCTGGAGGTAAGACACGCTCGGGACGCGGGCGTGAGATGCGATCGAGCGAAGTGGTGGTCGCGATGTGGCCTCCGTCCCAAAACGAAGGCCACACCGGAAGCCAACGAGGGTTAGGCGGCTTTGACGGCCCCGATCAGCTTGCCGAGCGAGACCTTGGCGTCACCGAACAGCATGGTCGTCTTCGGATGGTGGAAGAGTTCGTTCTCGATGCCCGCGAAGCCGGACTTCATGCTTCGCTTGAGCACGATGACGTTGGCCGCCTGATCCACGTTGAGGATCGGCATGCCGTAGATGGGGCTGCTGGTGTCCGTGCGGGCGGCAGGGTTCGTGACGTCGTTGGCCCCGATCACCAGGGCGACGTCGGTCTTCCCAAAATCGTCGTTGATATCGTCCATTTCGTAGAGTTCATCGTAGGGGACGTTCGCTTCGGCAAGAAGCACGTTCATGTGGCCCGGCATCCGTCCCGCGACCGGGTGGATCGCGTAGCGGACATCCACGCCACGCTGGGAGAGGATATCGGCCAACTCGCGAACACTATGCTGAGCCTGAGCCACGGCGAGACCGTAGCCCGGCACAATGATGACCCGCTGAGCGTAGGCCAGCGGTACCGCTGCGTCCTCGACGCTGATTTCGCGGATCGGCTTAGCCTCGGCGGCCCCGCCAGCAGCTGCCCCCGCCGCAGGACCAGCCCCGAAGGCACCGAAGATGACATTGGTCACCTTGCGGTTCATCGCTCGCGCCATCAGCAGGGTGAGCAGTGTACCCGACGCCCCGACAAGGGCACCGGCGACGACCAAGGCCTGGTTGTTGAGGACAAAGCCGGTAAGCGCCGCGGCGAGACCTGTTGCGGAGTTGAGCAGCGCGATCACTACCGGCATGTCTGCACCGCCGATGGGGACCACCAGCAGCGCCCCGAGGACGAGGGAAGCCAAGAACATCAGGATGACCAGGCTGCGGGCCAGGGTCAGTTGGTCTTGGTAGAGGACTAACGCAAGCAGGCCAAGCAGGGCAATGGCGGCGAACAGCGCCGCGTTGATGGCCTTTTGGTTCGGGAAGGTCACCGGCCGCCCACTCATCAGCTCTTGGAGCTTGAGAAAGGCGATCACGCTACCAGTGAGAGAGATCGAACCGATGATGACGCCGAGGATGATTGAGAGCGCCTCGCCGCCGGGAACATCCGTCTTGTGGCTGAACTCCGCGACGGAGACGAGGGCGGCGGTCGCGCCACCCATGCCGTTGAAGATGGCAACCATCTGAGGCATCGCCGTCATCTTCACGCGCCGGGCGGGCACGTAGCCGATGGCGGCACCGATGGCGATACCAATCACGATCAGGACGATGTTGTTGGACTCGATCTCGCGGGCGAAGAACGTGGCCACGACTGCCACGGCCATGCCGATCATGGCCAGGCGGTTGCCTTGCCGGGCCGTGGCCGGGGAACTCAGCCGCTTGAGGCCGAAGATGAAGAGGACCGACGCTACCAGGTAGCTGAGGTCGACGAATGCGTCGCGCCAGTTCTCGATCATCGCCCCTGCCCCTGCGCGGATCCGGCAGCCCCGCCGGTCGTCGGCTTCTTCTTGAACATCTCCAGCATCCGGTCGGTGACGGCGAAGCCACCCACGACGTTCGCGGCGCCGGCGACAACGGCCACAAAGCCGATCGCCTGCAACCACCAGGAGTCGGCATCGCCGAGGACGATCATTGCGCCAAGCAGCACGATCCCGTGGATGGCGTTCGTGGCCGACATAAGTGGCGTGTGCAGCGTTCCCGGCACCCGGTTGATCACCTCAAGGCCGAGGAAAATCGCCAGCATGAAGACGTACGCACCGAGTAAGACGTTCTGATCCACCGCTTCCCCCTCACTCCGATGACCAATCATCAAGACCCTGGACGCCGCGTTTCGTGTCTGCTCAGTGGCTCAGGTACAAACGTTTTGATTGAACCAGACCGGGCAGGGCCGACAATGACCGGATCTCGGGCGGCAGCCCGACCTATCCACGTTGCGATGCGGGCGTGACCGGCGGGGCGGAGACCTCGCTCGGTGCCGGCGGCGCGCCATTGGCCCCGGCACTCACCGGCTCGGGTGTCAGCTTGCCAAGGCCAAGGCGAGCCCGAGTCGGCTCGTGGACGATCTCGCCGGCGTGAGTAATGCAGGTGCCCTTGACGATGTCGTCGTCGAAGTTGAGTGTGAGTTTCCCGTCCTTGACCATGAGCGCAAGGAGATTCTGAATGTTTTTCGAGTACATCTGGCTGGCGTGGACGGGGACCGTGCTGGGCAGGTTCAGCGGTCCCATGATGGTGACGCCGTGCCGAACCACAATCTCCCCGGGAACAGTGAGTTCGCAGTTCCCACCCATCTCCCCGGCCAGATCGACGATGACGGAACCAGGCCGCATCCGAGAGACCGTCTCTGCGGTGATCAACCGGGGCGCAGGCTTGCCGGGAATCAGCGCCGTGGTGATGATGAAGTCTGCTCGCTCCGACCGTTCCGCCAGCTTCTCTTGCTGACGGCGGAGCAGATCGGCAGACGCTTCTTTCGCATAGCCGCCCGCATCCTGGGTATCGGCGTCGCCGGCATCGACTTCGACGAAGGTTGCCCCGAGGCTCTCGACCTGCTCCTTGACCACGGGGCGGGTGTCATACGCCTCGACGACGGCGCCGAGGCGACGAGCGGTCGCGATGGCCTGCAAGCCGGCGACGCCGGCGCCGATAACCAGCGCTTTGGCCGGCGGGATCGTGCCGGCGGCGGTCATTAGGAGGGGAAAGAACTTCGCCAGGTAATCGGCCGCCATGACCACAGCCTTATATCCGGCCACGGTGCTCATCGACGAGAGGGCGTCCATCGACTGGGCCCGGGTGGTCCGGGGGATGGCGTCCATGCTAAAGCCCGTGACGCCTCCCGTGGCGAGTGCTTGCACCAGATCCGGATTGGTCAGCGGGGCCAGGAAGGCGATCAGGGTCGAGCCGGGCTGGAGGAGCCGCAGTTCCCGGTCGTCCGGCCGCTGCACCTTCAGGACCAAGTGGGCCTGGCCATAGAGGCTGCGGGCGTCAGGCACAATCGAGGCTCCGGCGTCCGCGTAGGCATCGTCACTGATGAACGATCCTTCGCCTGCACCGGCCTCAATCAACACCGTGACCCCGGACCCGACCAATTTGGTGATGGCATCCGGGATGATGGCGACCCGGCGCTCGTTTGGCGCGACCTCCCTGGGTACGCCGATCCTCAACCTATGGCCATCCGCCGCGATCTCTGCCATCGACACGTCGTCTCCCCTGCTAGGAGGGGCAACGCCCCCGTCCTATGCTTCCGATGCCCGAGTCGGCCGGAGCGGCCGTCGTCATTGAGCAATATCAGCGCGGCGCCTGGGTCAGCGCCAAGCGACGGAGGCAGCAAACCCCCATCGCACAGCAATCCGCCCAGAGAGCGCCGTGCCGGTCGGCGCCGCGCATCCCGACTATCGCGCTGGCGCTGAGCCCGCGGTGCCGAGATTCTACAACGAAGCTGGGTGGAAGGGAGGAGGCGGAGGGGATGGGTGGACCGGCCGAATCGGGTGCAGTGGGGGGATCCGCATTCAGACACGCCGACGCCGCTGGAACCCCAGCGGCGCCTCTACGTCTTGATTGCCGTCATAACACCGCATCGGCCTTCTTGGCCGCCGGCGCGGGATGATTGGAGACGGCAGGATGGGTGAGCGGGCTTCGGTCCTAGCGGTGCTCTACCCTGATGGGGACCCGCGAGGAGGGTTTCGTGCGTACGGGTACAGGCACCGGCGCCAGTCGCTCTTCGCGACCGAGCAGCCGGGCGAGGAGATTAGCGATTTGGTCGGCCAAGGAAAGACCGATGCTCGAGTGATTCATCTCTGCTCCGTTCCGGCAGCGGCGGGCCACCCGTCCACTCGTGTCTACGTCGCGCGTCTGTCTTCGGTTCACCTTGACCGAGGTTTCGGCTCTCGCGACGCCGAACGGTTCACCAGCGGCGTACCGCCCGCGCTGCATAAAAGCAAACCCTGTGCCAACTCTTAGGGGACGAAGTTCCGCTCCCGATCCGCTCGATTCGGCCGGTTGCCAGCGCCACGATTGTTCACCGGGCTGGGGTCAAGGCTCTCGGTCCAGCTCCCAACTCTCCTAACGGATGACGCCCTCCCAGCGTTACGCGAGCGATGCGCCGGTGGGATGCATGGGGAAGGAACGTCGAGGCAGGTGCTGGTTTGCGGCTGACATCATGGTCAATGTGCGAGGAGCCGGCCCTCCTTGTCGTACCCGCGGCGCGGATCCCACAATGGGACGATGATTCGGCCCTGGCCGCTCTCTCTAGTCCCAGCCCGTAGATCGGCCGCCGGCCGGGCTTGGCGGTGGGTCATCCCGCTGGCGATAGCCATCCTCCTCGCCAGCTGCAGCACCTCGGTGAACCAAGAACTCATCGCGTCCCCCACGCCCTACCCGGTCCGCTCACCGGTGGTCCCTGACGAACTGGTCGGGGTCCTGGAGATACCGCCGACTGGCCCAGCCGCGACCGCCGCCGTGGCGCTCCGCCGGGGAGATGCGGCTCAGGCCGAGGCCGCATTCTCCACGGTCATTGCGGCGACTCCGCACGGCGCCGGAGCGGTGGATGCCTACCTCGGTCGGGCGCAGGCGCGCGACTTGGCCGGAGATCCACGCGCTGCTTTGATCGATCTAGATGAGGCGGTTCGCCTGGCGCCTGACCGTGGTGACCTCCTTCTCGTCCGAGCGGCGGTTCAGGCCCGGCTCGGGGCAGCGGAGGAGGCGATTGCCGACTTCGGAGCCACGATCCGGCTCGATCCCGGAGCAGCAGCGGCCTACGAGGGAAGAGGGCTCGTGGAGGTTTGGTCGGCAAAGGGAGACCCGGTGCGGTACCAGGCCGCCCTCGACGATTTCAAACGGGCCAGCGCCCTCGACCCGACATTGGTGACGGCCCGCATCGGCCCGGCGCTCGTCTATGCAGATCGGGCCGCGTTCCGGGGCGACCCCACTGATCGGGATCATGCGCTACGGACGTTGGATGCGCTGCCGGAACTTGCCGGGGATCCACGAGTCGGAGCGCTTCGGGCACGCCTCCTTGCGGAGAGGGGCGACCAAGCCGGCGCGGTGCAGGCACTCTCCGCGGCGCGCGTCGCCTTGAACGGTTCGTCGCCCGACCTCGACGCGACGGTTGATCTCGCTGCCTCGGTGGTGGCGCTTGAGGCCGGGGACTGGGTGACCGCGGAGAGGGAAGCGCTGGCCGCTATCGCGGTAGACCCGTTTCTCTGGGACGCGCGGCGACTCCTGGCGCGGGCACAGCTCGGCCGCGGGGACGGTCTCGCCGCGCTAGCGACGCTTGACGCCCTCCTCGCTGCTCTGCCTGAGGATGGCGAAGCTCTCTACCTGCGGGGCGTGGCGTTGACCAGTCTGCGAAGGGGTGAGGAGGCCCGGCGTGTCCTGGAGGCGGCTCGTGACGCCTTGCCCGCGAGCCCGGTCTATCAAGCCCGGATCGCTGAGGCGCTCGAGCGGATCCCCTGACCGCAGGACAAACGTGCTGCGGTCCACCCGGCGGCAAGGGGGAGTGGGTTGAACGAGGCAGGCAGAAGCGTGATCGACGCCTTGCTCCCTTTAGCGGGGGTAGACCATGCTTGGACAATCGTGCCTTGGTGGGCAATGCCAACACCAAGGGCATGAGTCATGCGTTTTAGCGTCATAGGCATCGGATATCACCGGGAGATCATGACGTCGTGGAGGCCCAGGACCCGCGCTCTGAGCCGATGGCGCACGTCCCGCGTGTAGACCCTCCCACGTCTCCAACCTCACGGGAAGGAGAGCAGGTCGGAGGGCGGTACGAGGTCATCGAGCGGATTGGCGAAGGCAACTACGCGGTGACGTACCGGGGTCGAGACGCAACCCTCGGGCGGACCGTCGCGCTCAAGATCCTGCGGCCGCAGTATGCCTCTGATCCCACCTTTGTTTCCCGCTTTGAGCGCGAGGCTCGGGTCGCCGCGTCCGTCTCCCATCCCAATATTGTGGATGTCTACGACTACGGCGCCCACGAGGGCACCTTCTTCATCGCCATGCAGTATGTGGCGGGGGAGGATCTGAAGTACGCGCTGCAAGCGCGAGGACGCCTCCCCTTCGCCGAGGCCGTGCAGGTCACGCGCCAAATTCTGCTCGGCCTGGGCGCGATTCACTCCGCCGGAATCATTCACCGGGACATCAAGCCCCAGAATATCCTGGTGGGGCGCGATGGTGTCATCCGGGTGACGGACTTCGGGATTGCCCACCAAGCGGTCGAAACGGCACTCACGAGCCACGGGACGACGGTGGGAACCGCTTCCTACATGGCGCCGGAGCAGGCGAGAGGGGGAGCGCTCAGCGAGGCGACCGACCTCTATGCGGTCGGGGTTGTCCTCTTCGAGTTGGTCACGGGGAGGCTGCCATTCGAGGCCTCTAACCCGATGGCGGTGATGCTTGCTCACCTCCAAAAGCCCGCTCCGTCACCGAGCGCGGTTGTGCCCGATGTGGAAGTGCCGCCGGAGGTCGAGGCGGTCGTGATGCGGGCGCTGGAGAAGGCGCCAGGCGACCGCTACCTGACAGCAGCCGAGATGATGCGGGATCTCGACGCTGCCGTTGGAGCCACTCAAGGGGCTACGGCGGCGCTCGCGATCTCCGAAGCGTACGCCGACCCGGACGCGACTACCCATCTGCCGGCCGTGGCACCCGCCCTTGGGGCCGGAGGCGCGACTCAATCACTCGGAGCCACCGGCGCGCCCCGGTTCTCGCGACCGGATACAGCGCAGCCTCTACCTGCGGCTCCGGTCCAGGCACCCGTCAGTCCACCGCAGCGGCGGCGGCGCGACTTCGGCTGGCTGGCGCCCCTTATCTTCTTCGGGATTGCACTGGCAACCCTCGGCGGTGTGCTGGCGGCGAACCTTGGTGGAACCGGCAACGGGAGCGATGGCGATCGGGATCCCAGCACAGGCGTCCCTGCTCTCATTGCTGCCTCTCCAACGGCGACCGAGATCGTCCTCGACCTCGGCCCGCTGCCTACCCCAACGCCTACCCCGACCCTGCCGCCTCCCACTCGAGCTCCAACGGCAACCGAGACCGCTGTGCCGTCGCCAACCCCGTCACCGACTTCGGTCCCGCCAACGAACACCCCAATCCCGCCCACGAGCACCCCGGTCCCGCCGCCCAGTCCCACGGCGACGCCTCGGCCGGCCCCAACTGCCACGCCCCGCCCGACGGCCACCGCTATCCCCCCGACGCCGGAGCCCACGGCGGTTCCGGTGGAGGTGGACCCGCCGATCGTGCCGGCGTCGGGAGGGGCGAACTCCAACAGTGGCATCGCTCAGGTGATCGAACCTAGAGATGAGGATGATGCGGCGCCAGTGGAGTCCGAAGGTGGGGGTCAGACCTTCCCGGCGTCTCAGTGGAGGGGAGACACGACGCCGGTTCAGGCGAGCATGTATGGGCGACCCGCGGTGGCCGTTTATGGGGGGCAGAGCGCGACCCTCACCTTTGACCTGAATAGCGTCCCAGCCGGTGGGGCGAGGCTCGGGATCACGGGATTGGACGACGAGTATGGCCCGGTGCAGATTGCAGTCGACATCAATGGCGAGGCGGGAACCACGGGCCAGTTGTTCCAGGATTGGAATGGTGACTGGGATAAGATCACTTGGAGTTCGGCGGAGTTCGACGTGCCGGCCGATGCCTTACGAGAAGGCACCAACACCGTCACGTTGAGAAACCTCCAGCAAGATCCCGGTCAGTACTTCTTGATTGACGAGACGCGCCTGGAAACAGAGGTTGCCTCTACGCGGCCGGTTTCGTTCACGTCTGCCTCCCGGGACGACGTTAGCCGCGGTCCCGGATCAGGCCGCGACAAGAAGGACAACGACAACAACGGCCGGGGCGGCGGGAAGGACTGAGCCGGTCGGAGCGTGGTGCGGCTGTCGTCCGGCCACCCGGCGCGATCCGTGAGGACGCTCCGGGCTCACCGGTTTTCGGAGCCCGGGTACATTCTGCCGCTGCCCTCCGAACTCGGCGCGTGCCGCTCCCGGCTCGCGGTGTGACGGAGCGCTGCCTCAGGGCCATCGCATCTGACCGTCGGGCCGTCCGTAGGTGGGTGTTTTAGGTCGCCGAGGCGTCCAACCGGGACTGTCAACACGCTTGAAAAGCTTGGCAAACTTAGGTCCAGAATGTGGACCGGACCTCGCCGAGGAACGGTCTGCAGGTCGGCATTGGGGATGAGCCACTCGGTTGAATCCAAATGCCATTACCCTACGTCATTGATGCTTCGTGAGGCGTTGTTTGCGCTAGATTGATATAATTGAATTACTCTAACGCTTTAAGCAAACGAGAGGAGCGAGCGGATGTCCGTGCGTGATCGGCTGAGCGCGGTCTGGCCATTCTATGGCCTCACCCTGACGACGCCCCGGCTTGAGCTCAAGCTGCCCACCGACACCGACTTGATCGACCTGGGGAGCATTCTGCGCGGCGGTATCCAGCGTCCAGGTGGCGCCCCATTCCAGGCTCCTTGGATGTACGAGCCCGCCCCCCATGCAGAGCGAGGGCTCCTCCAGTCATTCTTCAACACGATCGCCCATTGGGACGCCAACGACTGGGATCTCGGGTTTGCCGTGTTCTTTGAGGGCAGGCCGATCGGCATGCAACACATCACCTCAAAGAGCTTCGCCGCCACGGGTTGCTTCGGCTCGGGCTGCTGGTTTGGGCTGCCGTACCAGGGGCATGGGCTCGGCACCGAGATGGGACAGGCGATCCTGACGCTGGGCTTCGAGTGGCTCGAGGCTCGCGAAGCGTACATCGGTGCCTGGGCAGATAATGCTGCCTCCCTTCGCGTGATGGACAAGCTCGGATACATTTCCAACGGGCAGTACTACCAGCCCTTTGGGGACACCGCGCGGCTGGACAAGCGTTTGCGGCTCCCGCGCGAACGGTGGTTGCATACTCAGCGCCCGCCAGTACGCATCACAGGACTCGAGCCGTGCTTGCCGCTGCTCGGTCTTTCTGATAGTCATGTGCCGATGAGGCCCAGCTAAAGCTACCGTCCTTGCTCTATCGATCAGAGCTTACCGATTTCGCCTGGGAGGAGTGCGAGGGCAATCGCATCCAGCTGATGAGGACCGGTCGCAGCCCTTCCCTTATCCCCCCATAGAGGGTCGAAAGGCGACGCTGGTGTTGCTCACACCCGTGGACGGCCAGGCTTGCCGAGGTTTTCTCGCTAGCGAACACCTCCTCGGCCGGCTGCACGGGTATCTGCACTCCAGCGAATGCCTAAATGTGATTGCCCACGGGGGTGCCTTGTCGTCAACGGACGGGCGCGGGTGGTACCTTAGCTACTCGCCCCTTTGCGGCAGTGTTCCGGATGGCTTCACTGGCCTGGTCTCTGCCTGGAGGGCTCGTTCCAAGCCGCCGCACCGAGAGGACGATGCCCGTGGGACGAGACGGACTGATAGAGGCGCACGGGCGATTGCTCGCGCTGCTGTTGGTCCTCGCGCTCCTGGTCGGTGCGTATCACTCGGCGGCTCCTGCCGCCGCCGCCCCTGGTCCGCCATCAGCCTCCAGCGATATGAGGGCGGCTCCTGAATGGATGAGCGGGGACACGGCTGCCAGGCTGGATCTGGGTTTCAATGTCCTTGTGCCGGGGTGGGTTCCGGCGCCCTTCTCGGGTGAACCACGGGTCACGGCCAGCTCCGGCTACTACAGCCTCTACTGGATGCTGCCCGGCGGGCCTCCGACCTTCCTCGAAATCACCGGCACTGTCGGCGGGGCCATCCCTGATTTCTCCTGGTACGACCGTAACAATCAGCTCGTGCAAAACGCGGAGGTGCAGGGCTACCCCGCCTACCACGACCTGACGCCCGCGTATGACCTGATCTACTGGCAAGTCGACGACGTGGTCTACTCCGTCAACAGTCAGAGCCTCGCCGAGACCGACAGCTTGTCTCTCGCCAACGCTCTTGAGGTTCTGACGCCCCCCGTCGATCCCAGCGGTGAGGACGACACCAGCGAGGACGGCAGCGGCAGCGACGATGGCGTTATCGATGGTGGGGGCGGGGACGGCGGAGAGGGCAGCGACGACGCGAGCGGGGATGATGGCACAGGCAGCGGTGACGGTGCGGAAGCGCCGGTTGAGATTCCCGCGCCGGCCCTCGGTGTGCCTGAGACAGTCGAATCAGGAGAGATCGCGTCCGTTGGAGTAGACGGGGTCAGCGGAGCGCTCCTGAGGGCGGACGCCGGCGTCTTCTCGGAGACTGGGGAGAGCAGCTACGCGGGCGCTGGCGGGTTTGCGATCGAGTGGCGGGCCCCTGAGACGACTGAGGACCTGACCGTCACCTTTGCCGTCGTCGATCCCGACAGTGGGGAGTGGCTGGCGTCCGCGTCTACCCTAGTCCTCGGTGCGTCGATCGAGCCGGAGCCGATTTCCGCATCGCTTGATTGCCCGGCGGTTGCGACGGGGGGCGACCTAGCCACCATCACGCTGTACGGCAGCGGCAGTCTGGTGATGGATGTCACCCATGGCCGGTGGCCCAGCCAGGCGCCAAACACGCTGTTTGACCCCGGCGCGGATGGCGGCGGGACACTGGTGGGCTCGTTGTCTGATGGCGACGCCGCATCCCTTGCCTGGCAGGTTCCCGATGTCGGGACGCCTATCACCGCGTACGTGTATGCGACTGACCCCAGCGGCGAGACGGTGGAGTGTGCCATTGACGTTGAGCCAGCCGCCGATCTCCCCGAATCAGCCCCAGCCGGTGACGCTCTCATTGAGGATGGCGCCGGTGATTCGGTCGAGACGACGGCCCCCTTGGAGGAGGAGATTGAGCCTCCCGTCGCCGAGTTGCCGGTCAACACGGGTGCGTCCGGCTCTGCTGCTGGATCGGGTAGCTCCAGGGTTGACGGCGGGGATGACGCCTCGGGTCTGTCGGCGGCGGATGCTCCAGAGCGTGGCAGTGCGGACCGAGAAGAGCAGATGGTCCCTGAGGCGCCCCCTCCGCCTGAGTTGTCTGATGGAACAGGTGGTTCTGGGGGTTCATCGGGACCGATGACTGATCAACGGGAGGGAGGCACCGACACGCCGACACCCATCCCTGATCCGGTCCGGGATACGCTGGAACTCGTCGGATCTCCAGCTCCGACAACGGCTTCCCTGCCCAGTATGCCGACGTCGCCCGTGGTGCCGACAACGCCGTCTCACACGACTGAGACGCCGGTGCGCAACGAGGTTGTGGCGACCATCGGTCCCGAGGGCGGAACGCTAACGAGTCCTGGCGGTGCAACCCTGAACGTGCCGCCTGGCGCGTTCAATGCGCCGGTCATGGTCCGGATCCGCCCGGTGCCGGATTCGTGGTTACCGGTGTTGGCCGATGTCGAACTGGTGCCGGGAACTGCCTTTGACATCACGGTCGAGGCGGCGGACGGCACTCCCGTAGTGCAACCTGCCGACCCCGTGGAGTTGAGTCTGGCGCTGGGTACGGGCGAGCAACCGTCCGAGACGGCGATCTACAGGGTGGAGGAAGAGCGGCTGCAGCGATTGGATGGCTCCTTGCTGCGCCCGGAGGCCGTGGCCGCCCCCGTCGATCATTTCTCCCGGTTTGTGGCCGGGTCACCGATTGACGACGGTCGTTCGCTCGTTCCCTGGATTGCCGTCGCACTGGGTTTTCTGGCGCTATTGGCGGTGGGGAGCGTCGTGTCGAACACCTGGCGTCGACGGCCTCGATCAACCGCTGGCAGGACCGGTTCGCCACGTTGGGGGGCGCGTTAGCCCGTTTCGGCGATCCCAACGGTTGGTGGCCTACGTCCTAGCCCAACCATCGTGGGATGCGACGCTCCGGCACGCGTCGGCTCCGCTCAGACGGAGTCAGATGCGGACGGTATCGGTCGGGATGGATCGA
>JAUJMG010000497.1 GCA_030446955.1 Thermomicrobiales bacterium | reverse complement strand
TGGTCGTCTTGCCGACACCGCCCTTGGATGCTCCCACCGTAATTACAGGCATGCAACACAGCATGCATGGATGCGCACTTGGAGTCAAGCAGTCGTGTATGCACGACTGCTTGCATGACTGCAAGCTTGCGTGCATGCATGCATCCCGCGGGCGCACGTCCCAGATGTGACGGGGCTGCTCTCAAGTTGATCGGCCCTGACGGCGGCGCCCGCAGGTGGCCGACGCGGCGACGTGGCTGATGGCCGGGGGCCGCTGATCCCCCTCGCAGTAACCCTGAGAGCGTGGACCGGAGTGCCCTCCCGAAGAGCATCGAGGAGTGGGCCGAACGCATGCACGGCGCTGCTCCGCCCCGCCCGGATGACCAATCTCGGACCTGGGATGGACGCGTCCTCGACACCAAAGAGGCGGTGCTCGAGTTCCTGGCTGAGGTCGAGGAGGCTCGCAAGAGCGGGCGAAGCCTTGACCCCCATGCCAACCAGCGCTGAGGGGCCACCGCTCGACATCAAGCGGATCCTCACCCCCCTCGATCGAGGGCATTTTCACCAAGCTCCCGCCTCACAGCGGTACGAGCCGGCCCCGTAGTGCCAGGGGCCGGCGCCACCCGGCTCAAGCCCGGACAGGACAGCAGCTCACCCCCTGAAAAGCCGTCCCTTGCCCTTTGAGTCCTACGGATTCCGAGCCGTACGGGGCGCTCACGATCGCACTACCGCCAGGGAAGCCCGTTTCGACGCCTCGAGCAGGGCCGGTCACACCAGCAGCCACCCGATCAGGAAGCCGACCCAGATAGCCAGCACAGACGGCCAGGGCGCCCACTTCGACCACACCATGACGGCGGCGACACCCGAGGCGACAAGGAAGATGAAATCGGCCAGCGTCACTCTCGGCAGCCTCGATGTGTCTCTCGGGGCCAGTCGTGGCGTATCACGGCCCCGCCCGGGTGGAGATCGCCACCACGGTGAGGGCCAGGAACACCAACATGCACCCCAGCAGTACGGCGGCGTCGTCCCGCCTCCTCACGATGATCCACGCAGCACCCGTCACCAGCAGCACCGCCAGGAGGCCGGCAGGCACCGGTAGCACGGCCGAAAGGCTCATCCATCGCAGTATGGGGCTACGCGGACGGCTGAGCCGAAGGGCAAAAACGCCATGAGAGGAGAGGGGGCCGGGGGAACGGGGGTTGCCGCAAGGGCGCCGGCCTCTGGCACTACGAGGCCGGCTCGGACCGCCGTCACGGCAAGGTTCGAGAAGGCAAGGGGGGTCCTGGAGAGCACTACGATCTCGAGCTACGCTACGAATGTACGTTCGGCTCAAGGGGGACCCTCTCCCTCGGGCATCGCAGTAGCTCAGAAGGTGGAACATGGACCACGACCAGCTCATCGGAGAGCTCAGCAGGGGCGGGGGAGAGGTCACTCTTGTCGCCCATGCCCTCGATGAGCTCGCGCTCGAGGCCGACGGCGCATGGACATTGGAGCACCAGCTAAGGAATCTCGTCGGCGGCATCCACAAGGCGGGATTCGCCGATGATTCGGTGGCAAGTGAACTGGTGGCGTGCGCACTGGACGCCGTCATGTACCGGCTCCGGTTTGTCGAGGGACGCACATCCTTTGCGCCCTTCCTGACGTTCGCCGACGGGACGACGCAGCCGGCACATGTGGAGGCGCAGGCGTCGGAGGTCGTAGCCCGGTGGAAGGCGCTGTTCGTCGACGCCACGTCCGCCGTCTGGCGTAGCCGGCTCGGTCACCTCCTCGTTGCATCAGGCCGCCTCGTCGGTCGCGAGCGTGTCGACGTCGCTGACGCGGCCATTGCCGGTTACTTGTCAATCGGGTCCGAGTGGGGTCAAGGCCTAGACGGGATCGATGCTTTGCGGGCTGCGTTGGCCTTGAGCAGGCAATTCCGTCTGACTGAGCGGCGCGCGGAGGTGCTCTCGGCCATCGTCGCTGCGGTCGAGTCGGCCCTGAAGGACTCAGAGCCGAAGGCGGGCATCGTTCTCGGCCTCACTCGTACACTGGTCGACCAGCCTGACGCTCCCGGGGACGTCGATGCGCTTCTCGACCGTGCGCGGGGGGCCTTCGCTGACGATCCTCACCGGCACGACGACGTCATCGCACAGCAGCTGCACCGGGCGAGATCCGACCCGGTCCGCCGATCGGAGCTCTGGCGCAGTCGTGTCGACGCCTGGCTCGACGCGGGCGAGCGCGAGGAGGGCATGCGGAGGGCCGTGTTCCTCCAGACGGCCGTGGAGCACGCGGCTTCCTCTGGCGATCGCGAGCTCCGTCAGCGTGCGACCGCGCGGATGCAGCTCCTGACCATTGGGGAGCTCGGGCTCGAGAGTGTCAGCACATCCATGGTGCTCCGGGGCGAGGACATCGCCCGGGCCGTTCGGCCTGTCACCGACGCACCGGACTGGCGGTCAGGACTTGTAGCGCTGGCTGGCATGGGTCCTCCCACTGGCAACACGGCTGAGAACCGGCGGGTCGTCGAGGCTCAGGGGGACGAGTTCGTGTTCTCGGCACTCTTTCCGATCACCAAGGTTGGCGGTGATGGCCTGATTCGCTTCACGGCCGAGACGGATGAGGAGCGGGCTGAGTATCGGCTATCCCAACACGAGATCTTCAACCTCCAGATGCAGGCGCCCCTTGCCGCCGAGGCGCTACTCCGGTTTCCGTCGCATCACGACTTGCCGAGCGTCGACGAGCTGGCTGCGCACTTCGCTGCATCGCCCGTTGTTGACATGTCGCTCGGGCTGGGACTCGCCCGCTCCTTCCACCGTTGGTGGGCGGGAGACTTTGAGGGGGCGGCCTTCACGGTCGTTCCGCGCATCGAGACTCTTGTCCGCAACTTGCTCTTGGGAGTGAACGAGGGCATCTACCGGCTTCAGCGTCAATCGACTCCTGGCCAGTATCCCGGCCTTGGATACTTGCTCGGAGTCCTACGTGCACACGGACTGGACGAGAGCTGGCACCGGTACCTCTCGACGCTTCTCGTCAACCCTACTGGCATGAATCTTCGTAATGAGCTGCTTCATGGGTTCGTTGGGGATGTTGACCTCGTCGTGTCGGCTCTGTTTCTTCAGGTCTCCGTGTACCTAACCTGCCTGGGCCTTTCGAGTTCCCCATCTAACGAGGCATGAAGGCCGCACCGCAAGCGCTGCTGCCACGCTGGCCGCGCTCAACAAGCGCGCGTCGTAGTCGCAGACCGGATGAAACAGCACCAAGTCACGTTGCAGGTTGTGGCGCTGCATCGGATCCCGGTCGTTCGAGTGCCAGGCGCTCGACGCCGAGGTCGCGCTAGGGACACTCTGTCATCGGGGCTGAAATTATTGGGGGTTCTCGCGCCAACCAGCATGCAGGTGGTCCTGGTGGTCGCCGTCGCTGAAGGTCCCGTCGCCGGCGAGGTCGGACC
>JAUJMG010000496.1 GCA_030446955.1 Thermomicrobiales bacterium | reverse complement strand
GCAACGTCGAGTTGCCGATCGGCGTGGCGGCGGCGGCGCTGCTGTTGGGGGAGGGACTGGGGCCGGGTCAACTGGTGGGAGGAGTCCTGGTGCTCCTCGGCGCCTGGCTCGCCGTCGAGGCGACAGGGGGCAAGACCGCCACGACTTTCGAGGAAGTCGTCGTGCCAGGTCCGAGTTCGGAACCCGCACCCTCCCCGGTGCTGGCGGCGTAGGGCTCCGACCCGCTCCTCTTGGAGCTCATGGCGCTTCGACATGGGGCCGGGCTGGGTGTTCCTGCCTCGTGTGGATCGGGGCTCGGGCCTTGGCCCCTATCTGAAGCGAGGATCGTCGTGGATGTGACGGCGTTATCAGTGTGGCGACTCGCTGGCGAGGCGTTTGTCCCGTGGATGGCGGATCTGCCGAACGGGATCGGGCAATGCACGCCCGGCGGCTGGTTGGCGCTCAGCGGCGAGCCGGTCGCTGACTTCAATCTCGCCTATGTCGATGACAGCCCTGCCGCGCCGGACCACCTGCGGGCCGTGGCTGGGGTCATTCAGGGTCGGCAGCTGCCGGCCATCGTGCTGCTGGCCAGCGCGGTGTCCGATCGGCTCGCGCCGATCGCCGGGCAGCTTGGCTTGCACCCCGTTGGCGCGCTCCCCCTGATGGTCCGTCCGGCCTCGGCCGTAGTCGGGCACCAGGACCCTGATGGCCGCTACCACGTCGAGCTGGTCACGACGCCCGAAGCCCTGAGGGAGGTCTGTGTCCTCGCGTCAGAGGCGTTCGAGCTCCCGCTCGACTCGCTCGTCCGCGTCCTTGATCCTCGCGTCCTCGCGGCGCCCGATATCGACGTGTTCCTAGCCCGGCGGGACGGGCAGCCAGTGAGTACGGTTCTGACCACGCGCACCGGGGACGTGGTCGGCATCTGGAACATGGGCACGCCTCCGAGGTATCAGCGGCAGGGGGCGGGCCGGGCCACACTTGAGGCCGTGATGGCGTCCCACCGCGAGCGGGGGGCGCGCCTCTTCTATCTCGGCGCCACCCCAGCAGGCAAACCGCTCTACGATCGGGTGGGATTCCAGACGGTGGAGGAAACGCCGATCTGGATCCTGGGGCAGTCGATGCCGTTTCCTGACTTGTAGCGCAGTCGGGACTCCACGCCGGGACCTGCTGCCACGGGTTGCGGATAAGTCCCCGTCGCCGCACGGACTGTCTACTCGCATACTTTGCGCTTTCGCCTCTTTTTATCCCTAGTTGACTGATCATCGGCTTGATTCGCCGATATGATAGACAGGATGGTGTATTTAGGGACTTTCCCCCTATCCATAGCCCGTGGCGGCTGCTACTGTGACTCCACCTCGGACACGTTGATGCTCGGCGCGACCTTCCTTCTTGGTCGTCGTATGCGCTGGGTGGTCACGGTCGAGCCGACGAATCCGGAGGAGAATCTGACCACGGTCCATTTCACCTGCGTGCAGACCGAGGGGCGATGGCTCATCGATCAGGTCATCGAGTTCCACACGCATGCCGAGGAGGCGAGCGAGGCGACGCCTGAAGCCTAAGTGCTGAGTGGGAAGCCGCAGCGGGCTCGGGCAGCACGCTCGGGGCCGTTGGCATGCAGGAAGCAGGGAGGCAAAGCCGCTGCATGAGGTGGCAACAGAGAGGGGGACGCGATGTCGACTGAGCAGAACAAGGCCACGATCCGCCGCTGGGCGGAGGAGCTCTGGAACCAGGGGAACTTCGCGGTGACCTCGGAGCTCATCACGGAGGACTTCGTCTGTCACCACGTGCCCCAGCGCGGCGAAGTGCAGGGGCGCGAGGGACACGACCAGTGGGTGCGAGCCGTGCGGGACGATATCCCCGGCTTCCACGTGGAGATTCGGGAGCTGGTGGCCGAAGGGGACCGGGTGGCGTCCTACTGGTGGACTCAGGGACCTGGAATGCACCTCTATCGCCTGGTCGAGGGGAAGATCGCGGAGATGTGGGCGGTCTTCTAGCCGATTCCGAGCATGAGGTGGCCAGACACGGCCCGTGGGCATCCCGCTCGGGGCCGTTCGTGGTGTGACGGTCGTCTCTCTGGTCTGGACCCTCCGGCTGCGACGAGCCCTGCTACTTGTTCTCTGGCACAGAGACTGTTGCCCCCAGCTGCCGCAGCAGGTCCAGGAGGTCGGGTCCACCCCATTGTTCGGCAAACCGGCCCTTCTCGATACGTACCACATCGAGGAGGGCGACCGTGATGCGAATCCCGGTTGGCGCGATGCCCTGGAACGCACCCTGGTGAGTGCCATGGATCGTCGAGCGGAAGGCGATGCGGTCACCCTCAGCGAGCACATCCTCCACCGTGAGCTCAACATCGGGGAAGGCCGCCCGAAAGCGGGTGAGACGCTGCGTCTGCCCCTCGCGTGTCAGCGGGGGGGCAGTCGGGGAGACATGCCGCTGGTAGGTCGGCGCCAGGAAGTCGTCCAGGGCGGCGATGTTCCCGTTCTGCCACACCTCTTCGACATACCGACGCAGGAGCGCCTTGTTCTCTTCCGCCGACATGGCGCTGCCTCCCTGCTGCGCGATTCATTGAGCGAGTATTACAGTTGGGTGCGACGATGTCCCCCAGCGCCGCCAACGGTAGAGACGTCGGTATGTCCTGCCAAGAGCCTCGGGCGTGATGGCCAGGGCCGTTGGCGTGTGCTCCACGTGGTCCTTGCGACGATACAAAGGCAAGACGAGATCGGAGGCAGCATCACCTGAAAATCCGATGCCGTGGCGGTTCTGGGAGCGGTGGGGATGACCACGATCCAAGGGCAACGGGCCCGAGTCGTGCTGCTCACGCATGGCATCGACCCGGAGGCCGACGGGGCCGACTTGACAGCCGTGCTCGAAGCCCGCGGGTGGCGCGTCAGTTTGGAGCAGGCCATGGGCCGGGGTCGAGGACAACCCCCGCGGTGGAGTGGGCACGCGACCTTGACGGCTCCACCCGGGAGCCCCGTGTCCCGCCACGCCGCGCACATCACGCTCACCGGGGGGAGTGGTCACGAGGTGCTGACGCGGATCCTGGCCAAGGTCCTGGAGAAGGAGCAGGCGCTGTGATCGCTGACCCGGAGCGATGGCCGATGGTCCTGCCGGTCGTTGCCTGGCTCGGGGTGGCCGACTGGCTCCAGGTCGGTGGGGATAACACGCTGGCTGGGATGATTCGGACGGCCGTGAAGGGACGCCGACTCGGCGAGGAGGTCGCGGTGGACCTGACCGACGACGAGCGCGAGCGGGTGCTGGACGTCCTGAAGGGGTAGGTTGCCCGTTTGCCGACAACGTGCCGTTGTCGCAGTTGTCGCACCACCTTGCGGGTCGTCTCGCAAACGGTCGTTTGCGCGAGGAGACGCCGAGTTTCAAGGACGCTGAGGTCATTCGCCCGGACACGCCAAACGGCCTGCAGGAGC
>JAUJMG010000495.1 GCA_030446955.1 Thermomicrobiales bacterium | reverse complement strand
ACGATGAACGGACTGTCCTACGCCCCGTCCTCTGCCTGCTCCAAAACAGCAACAATCTCCGCGGGAAGGGGTGCTCCGGCCGCTCGGAAGAGCACCCGGCCGTCCTTACCGACCAACACCACGGTACGCTGGATGCCTGAGCCGTCCGGCTTGACGGCACCATAGGCGTCGGCGACCAACCGCCCCTCGTCCACCAGAAGATCAAACGGAAAGTTGTGGGCCTCAATGAACGCCCGGTGGCTCGCGGCGTCGGCCGGGTTGACCCCAAATGGCTCGGTATCGAGTCGACGAAAAGCATCGACGCTGCCGCTCACGGCGGCGAGTTGGTCCCGTCAGCCAGACGTCATGTCCTTCGGGTAGAAGATCAGCAGTGCCCGTTTCTGTCCCCGTAGCGTGCTCAACCGGATTTCATCGCCGCTTGCACCTCGCAAGGTGAAGTCCGGTGCCTCGCTCCCAACGTCCACCACCATGCTCATCCCCGTGTCCGTCCTCTCCGTCCTCGAAGGCGCCACCTCACGAGCATTCGCCCTGGAGCTGCCCCTTGCTCCCGCGCGCCTGGGCGGGAGACCATTCTACCGGGGCCGGGACATCAGGGGAGCGCGAATCCGTTAGGGCGCAACGGACGTTCCCCGCTGCGGCGTCCATGCTCCCTGTTGGCCAGCGTAGTGGATAGGAGCCTGAACAACTCGGGAGCGTTCTGACCTGTTACGGCCAGCCACCTGTCCCTCCTGCTCTGGCAGTTCGCGGGAAACCGTCGTCGCCACAGGCGGGGTGCTGATCATGGGATGGATGAACAGCAGACTTCCGTCGGTGGTCCTCCAGCGCTGGTGCTCCATCGTACCTGCCGCGAATCCGTATTCGCTCACCAGGAACGTGGAGGGATCGGCGGGATCTACCTGCTCCACAAACGCCACGTGCCCCAGAGGACTCTCCCAGGTAGCGACAATGCTGCCGGCCGCAGGGATGCCATCAACCGTATACCCGGCGGCTATCGCGCCAGCCGTCCACTGGCCCGCATTACCCCACTGTGGCAAATCTTCGCCGTGGACCTCGCTCCAGCGCTGCCAGGCCCACCACACGCAGTTGGATCGCCAAACCCCCGCCTCATCCACGTAGGTGGCCTCATACGGGTTGGCGGCGAGGACACCGCCAACGGTCGACGCCCCCAGCACGCCCATCGTCATGACAATCCCGATTCCCCGCACCACCGTCGAACGCGAGAAACTCCGCGGCCGGCCGCGCCACATGCGTTGATAAACCGGAACGGAGGCGGCCACGGCGTTGAGAGACATCGGGTTCGACACGGGTACTCCTCAGACTTGCCGCCCGGTGGACGAGCAAGGTCCCCCTTCTCAAGGCCAGCCACGGGCACGATCCTCCGCCCAGCCAGCGGAAGGAGACAACACCCCAAAGCCGGCCCACGCCAGTGAGCCATCGGCCACACCGAAACTGCGGCGAGGGGACCAATTGAAGGATCCGCGTACCATACTGGTTGCACTAAGATCGTGCAAGTCTTCACAAGTGATGCCAATTTGATGCGGCCGGAGCAGAGGAGATCGCGACGGCACCAGTGGGGATCCCCATACCGCGGGGCGCCGCGGGAAGTGCACGCGGTAGACTCTGCTCCGCGGCGCGAACCGTCGGGGGCAAGGGTTCTCGTGTCACGCTGAAGAGACGAAGGAGTGCCAAAAGGATGCGGGAGCTATTGCGGCCGGTCGTCGCCGTAGTAGTGCTGCTCGGCGCGATGATCGGGTCGATCGGGTCAGTCAGGGCGCAGGAAGGTCCGGGGGCGGATCCGGCTTTTTCAGACGAGATTCTGACGACGCTCGGCCTGCCCGAGATCACCCTCACTCAGCCGGTGAACGGACCCGTCGAGGGCGTGCCCAATAAGGTGGCAGCCGGGCGGTACTTGGTGTCCTTGACGTCCGATGGTGACGTGTCCTCCTACGTCGACTTCGTGCAGATCCCCGCCGGAATCACGGTGGAGGAAGCGACGGAGCAAGTTCTGGACACTGCCCACAACGACGTGCCGTACGAGGGCTATCTCTACGGCGGCGGCTCGTATGCGCTTGGCGACGAGACGGTCCGCTTCGTCATCGACCTGGAGCCCGGCGCCTGGTACGTCGCGGCCTCCCGCCAGGGCGGCCAGGATGCCGAAGAGGTGATGGAGTTGGTGCCGCTTACGGTGACCGGCGGGACTCCGACCGCGTCCCCGGCCGCCGGCGAGATCCCGGCGACGGTGACGCTGGAGCTCCAGGACGTGGCCTTCGGTGGTTTGGACGGATCAGTTCCCACCGGCCCCCAGGTCTGGGAAGTGACCAACCTTGGCGAGCAGCCCCGCCAGGTGGTCTTCTGGAAAAGTCCGGGCGCCGTCACCGCAGAGCAGTTCCAGCAGATGCTGATGGGGTTGATGTCGGGGACTCCAACCCCGGGCGGGCTCACCTTTGACCAGTTCACCTGGGTCGGGTACGCAGCGATCCTCTCGCCGGAGCGGACGATTTGGGAGGAGTTCAACTTCGAACCTGGTCACTACCTGGCCACCTCGTGGGTCATCGACCCGGAGACTGGCATGCCTGCGCTGATGCAGGGCATGATCCAGCCCTTCACCGTCGAGGGCGACGGGGCGACACCACTCGCCAGCCCGGAGGCGACCCCGGGAGCGTAATGCGCATCCCGACTCACGTCAGAGCGAAGAATGGGCCCGGGTCAGCGACCCGGGCCCATCTTGTATCTCATGCGCGTCGGAGTAGGCAAGTGCCGGCGTGCCAGCTCCGACACTGCGACGGTATCCTCGTCCACTTCTCGTTACTCCACCGGCCACTCGGGGAAACAGCTCGGCCCGTCGTCGATGCCGATGCCGTCACATATGTTGTCCCCAGGCCCGGCATTGCGCGCCCCATCGGGCAGGCTGGTGTGAATGAAGACCTCTGCCGTATCCACTTCGGTGCCATCGGTGATCGTGACGAATCCCCCACCCCGCTGTCCGCTCTGCGTGAGGCTTCCGTCCCCAACGTTGACCGTTCCGACCGAACCGGCGCCCGCAGGCTTGCTGGCATTAATACAATCGTGGGCGGCAACCGGCCCAGCCACCGCTACGGTGAGCGCCACCGCTCCTGCGATCCCCACGACCCATCGCTTACCGCTCCACCGCACTGAACGTCGACCTACGTCTCCTTCTGCTTGTAAGTGCGGCTCCGGCGGCAACCGCACCGGCCTGAGAAGAGAGACTAGGGGCGACGTGTGGCGCGTGTGCGGCGAAACAATTACGGAATCATCACGCCTCACGGCCAGCGAAACCCACCCTCCTCAGCAACCCGAGCCACACCGGAGCGCCGCCAGCCACTGCTTCTGCATCCTGACACTAGCACCGACCGTGACGACCCCGCGGATTGCCTGATCCCCGGAATGGCAAACGACC
>JAUJMG010000494.1 GCA_030446955.1 Thermomicrobiales bacterium | reverse complement strand
CTTGTCCAGGCCCTGGGAGGGGCCTTCGTTGGGCTCTCTGACGCGCGATATCCACTGATTATCGCGCGTCAGAAAGAGGGCCAGTCTCTCAGCGCAACAGTTGTGCCGGTGGAAGCCTTTGGCGAGTGGCGCTCAGGTAGAAGACCGGTCGTGATGCGGCGTCGACCAGCCGTTCCCGCCAGGTCCTTGACAAAGGCGTAAGCAGCTTTACGCTGCTCGGCGTACATGGCCGAGGACACGCTAGGCGATCGGGTGCGTCGGGCGCGGGTCGCCCTGGAAATGGGCGTTCGGGCGCTCGCCACCGACCTGGGTGTCAGTCCGTCCTACGTCAGTGACATCGAGAACGACCGTCGCGTGCCGTCCGAAGAGGTCTTACGGGCTCTGAGTGCCCGTCTTGAGCTGGATTTCGACGAGCTCATGGCTCTTGCGGGCCGATTCGGTGACGACGCCGAGCGCTACATGCGCCGTACCCCTGCCGCAGGCCTGCTGTTCCGGCGACTCCAAGAAAAGGGGTACTCAGATGCCAAGGTCCGCGAAATCATTAGTGGGCTCGACGACTCGTCGCCCGACTAGCGCGGTGAGGCGGTACATCGACTCCTTTGGACTGCCACAGCTGTGGCTGGATGACTCGGAAATCGAGGCAGAGATGGTCGCCGCCCTCACCAGCGCCGGCATGGGGCCAGGGCCTGAAGCCCCCGCGGTGGATCTCGAGCGGTTCCTCGAGGTCGGTCTCAGAGCAACCCTTGACCAGCACGCCGTACTCGACAAAGACCTCTTGGGCGTGACGAGTTTCGCTCGTGGCTTGCCCCCCGTCGTCCAAATCAACGCCGACCTCACCGGAGCGTTCGATGCCCCGGAAGCCGGGCGGCTGGAGCGGGCCCGGTGGCGCTCCACCCTGGCTCATGAGGCAGCGCACGTCGTGCTGCATGCCCGGCTGTTCTTGCTTGACGAGCACCAAGGTGAGCTCTTTTCGGAGACGGCTGCCGGCTCGCCACCGCAACGCTGTCTCAAGCGTGACGTAGGGTTCAATCGCAGCGCGCCCGACCCTCGAGAGGTGCAGGCGAACAAGGGTATGGCCGCGCTTCTCATGCCCGGGACGTTGTTTGTCCCCTTAGCCCGAGAGGCGGTCGATCGGTTCGGGCTTCGTCCGGGGGACCTTGATCCGACGGCGTCCGGCAGCCGTCGCCTCATCACGACCCTGGCCGAGTGGTTCCAAGTCTCCCGCCAAGCAGCGCAGATCCGCCTCGGGACATTCGGGTTCCTGAATTCTGAGGGACAGCCGCCCCTGGGGCGTTGACAACACGGCGTACACGGCGTACGCTGCGTACGCCTCTCCCAGGACACTCAGCGCTCAGGAGGACCACATGGCCGACCCCCGTGCTTTCGTCAGCTTCGACTACGACCACAACCTGACCCAAAAGAATCTCTTCACGGGGCAGGCGAAAAGCGACTCCCCGACGCCGTTCACCGTCCACGATTGGTCCAGCAAGACCGTCCTTCCGCAGGCGGAGTGGGAGAAGCTGATCAAGGCGAAGATGTCCAGCACGAACATGTGCATCGTCCTAGTGGGGAAGTCGATGGCTACCGCAACCGGAGTCAAGAAGGAGATCGCGATGGCCAAGGGGCTGGATGTCCCGGTCTTTGGCGTCTACGTCGACGGCGCTGGCACCAGCAGCACCCTGCCGGCGGGTCTCCAGCGCAACCGCACCATGGCTTGGGATTGGAAGCTCATCGCGGCCGCCGTCAAGCAGATGATGGGCGAGGGCAAGAACGCGTGAAGCGGGCCCTCCTCGTCGGCGTCGATGACTACCCGTCCCTCGGGTCGCTGACGGGGTGCGTCGCCGACGCCACCGCGCTCCGTGAGCTGCTCGCCAGGCACGCCCACGGAACCCCGAACTGGCGCACTGAGCTCATCACGAGCGATGCCGGCCCCCACGCCGTCACCCGGGACAGGCTTAGGGGCGTTCTGACTGCGCTGTTCCGCAACGCTCGTGACGCTGACCTACTGTTCTTCTTCGCCGGACACGGTGCGCAAACCCCTTGGGGCGCGGACCTAGTCACCCAGGACGCCGTCTCCGACAGCCTGGGCGTTTCTATGAACGACCTGGTCACGTTGGCCAACGACTCCCCAGCCCGCAGCGTCACCCTCCTGCTCGACTGCTGCTTCAGCGGCGACACCGGCAACACCCCTGGGCTGCAAACGGCGGGCGTCGCCGAGAGTTTTCGCCTCAATAAGGCTGTGCTGCGCGAAAACGTCACCGTCATGGCCGCCAGCCGCGGGACCGAGGTTTCCCAGGAAGCTGTCGGACACGGCGCTTTTACCCGGATCCTGCTCGATGGCCTCGAGGGGGGAGCCACTGACCACCGAGGCAACGTGACCGCGCTGAGCCTCTACGGGTACATCAGCGCTGCGTTCGACGCATGGGAGCAGCGCCCCGTCCTAAAGACCTATCTCACCGAGCCGGTGGTCTTGCGGGTCGGTCCGCCTTGGCTCGATCCGGAGCTGCTGCGGGCGCTGCCTGAACACTTTGCGACAGAGGACTACAGGCTGCAGCTGAGCCCTGCCCACGAGGGCGACGGCCGCCCGTTGCCGCCGAACGACCCCGGCACCCTTGAGCAGCAACAGTTCGATTACCTCGGGCGACTGCGCAACGCGAATCTCGTCACCACTGACGACAAGCGGGACCACTACTGGGTGGCTATGGAGAGTGGCCACGTGTACCTCACCTCCCTCGGGCGGTACTTCTGGCGGCTCGCCGCCAGGGAACTGCTGTGACCCTGATCGGCTGTACCGGACACCAGAGACTCAGCTCCTCGACGCGACGCGACGTCGCAGCCGCTATCGCCGCCATCCTCGCCACCGTCGGCGACGAGGAGCTCGTCGGACTCAGCAGTCTGGCCGAGGGCGCGGACCAGCTCTTCGCTTTCGCGGTCCTCGCGGCTGGCGGCCAGCTAAGGGCCGTTGTTCCCAGCCAGGACTACGAGCGCGGCTTCCAATCCGACCAGCCCCGCGACATCTACACGTCCCTGCTCCGGCTTGCCTCCGACTGCACCACGCTGTCCTTTCCGGCGCCCAGTCAGGAGGCGTTTCTGGCGGCCGGTTACGAGATCGCCGACCGCTGCGACGTCCTGCTGGCGGTCTGGGACGGCCAGGGTGCCGCCGGCAAGGGGGGCACCGCCGATGTCGTCTCCTATGCGCGTGGACGAGGTCTCGACGTCCGAGTGATCTGGCCATCCGGGGCGAGCCGCGAATAAGTCAGTGTGCTGGGCCGCTCGATTCTTGCGAGCGGACTTTGGTCATGCGAACTTACGTTCGATACAGTCAACCGGCCATGGATCGTCGCTACGAGCTTTGAGACCTTGCGACGAAGCCTGGTCATGCTGACCCCCGGCGGCCAAGCGCTGACGCGGGAAGACGCCCTCCGCTTGGTCGAGGAGC
>JAUJMG010000493.1 GCA_030446955.1 Thermomicrobiales bacterium | reverse complement strand
GTTCGGATCCACGAGGCATGGCAGGACAACGCCGCCACACTCCTGGGGCTATGAAGGCCGGCACACTGGGCAACGAGCAGCGGCTCCAAAAGCAGTCGCCCAGTAGTCCGGTGGGGGGCACCCGCACGGTCGAAAGGGTCCCATCCGATGGATCCGCCCGGTACCAACCCCCTAGGTGGGCTCCTCAGGCCGTCTACGGCGATCCAGAGCGCTGGCGTTTTGTCCGGCCTCTGCCACTTGATGGCCAACCTCGAATAGACCGAGAAGTCAGGGCGAGTCTGCAGCGATCGCTTGCCTCGCCGCTTCCAATACAGCCTCGACATGAGAGTAGAGGTCGAGGAGGGCCACAGGCGTGATCGTTGAGGCACCGTCGCCGTAGCGGTAGAGGTTGCGCGCGTCCAACAGCTGGCCGACGACGGCCGACTCCTCCGGGGTCAACCCATACCTCGGCCCATTCGTCTCAAGCCATGTGGAGCGCCCCGAATGCCCGCGAACAGCGCAATCAGTGCCCTCCATGATTGCCATGACGGCCAGTTCGGCAGCAGCAAACATATTTTCGCACGCCGCATCGATCCCTCCCCGCAAGACGAGGTCGCTAGCGGCATGCCAGAACTGGGTGGCTCTCCTCAGGTGCCGGCGGGCACGCTCTCGTCCTGGCTGGTAGTCAAACGACAGGTAGCCGAGCCGGAGGTCAAAGAACGAGTACGGGTCGTCTGGTCCCACGTCCGGCAGTAGCCCCCTGAAGGCCTCGTCGGACGCTCCCTGCGGCAACACCTCGGCAGCCTTGTCTACATCGACGATGCGATCGTCGCCCACGTAGACCGCCGCCTTGGCGAGTTCGTTGATGCGGACCTCCGCGTCGGCCGAGTTGCCGATCACCAGGGCCCGGTTGACCGTGGCTGGGTCGATCCCTTGGCGCTTGGCTGCCGGATCAACCCAGTGCTTGCGGATCTCGGCGATCGCGTTGTGGAAGAACTCAGGCGGCGGAGCCTGAGGGCTCAGTTTGGCGCTCTCTGCCATGCCTCGCATTCTCACACCACGCGGCGACACGCGCCCGGATGCAGGCCGCACCGCACGCGTCTGCTCAGCAGCCCGGCACCGGAGGGTCCCCCCGCACGTCGAAAGGGCCCCCATCCGATGGATTCACCGGTACTAACCCCCTGGGTGCCCTTCTCGAGGCCCTCTACGGGGATCCTGTGCGCCTACGTTTTGTCCGGACTCGGCATTTTGCGTCGGCTGGAGCCAGTGGGCCGCCGAAGCGCCACGCGAGCCGGGCAGGCGGTCATCCCGTCCGCAGCGTCACCGACATGTCGAAGCAGCGGTCGAGATGGAAGCGAAGTTGACAGTTCTCGCCTTCGACGGGGAAGTCCGGCTCGCAAGAACGTCGAGCGTGTGGTGGTCGCCGCCGGCGACGTGGTCGCCGGCGTGGACGGAACCGGCTCGAAGCGGACGTACGTGATGACGCCGGAGTGACAAGCTTTCGATCCGTCCCACGGCCTATCGGACGCGAAGGTAAACGGATCGCCGGCGCGCCGACGTGGCCGTGGTGAGCGCCCTCAACGCCACCCGTGCCGCTGGCAGACGTTCGAGACTACCAGATTTGGCCGCCGGGGCGATCTTGCCCTGGAGGCGGGGCCACAAAGCCTCGGCAAGGACGGGTTTTCGGATCTTGCGGGCCCATCCGGCGGAGATTCGTCTCACATCCGGACTTCTGCCTTGGGCGGCGCGCTCAGACCTGAGAGCCGTGATCACATCGTCCCGCGTACGACCCACAGGGAGAGGGACTGTGTCAATGATGGCCTCGGCGAGCTGAACATCCGTGAAGTTTGCGAACTCCCACGGCAGGCGACCCCAGTCGGTGATCTCCACGAGGGTCCCCAGTTCGCGCCGTGACTCCTCGGTGCGAAGGGCTGGAGGAAGCGACTCATGCAGTCGACCCACAAGGACGTCGCGGAACTCTTGTTGCTGTTTCTTCGTTTTGAATCTCTTCTCACGGTCCACGGCCACGAGGATGTGGGTCGGTGGCCGTGCAAGTAGAACGCCGTCGCCGACGTCCTTCCCAAGCCGTGGCCCCGCCTCGTGCCGCACCAACAGGTCCAGGTCCCGATCAATCGTCTGCATGTTCACGCACTGGATGAGCGTGGAGGGAACCGCCGCCCCGTAGAGCTCCTCAAGGACCCTGGGCATGAGCAGCGCCTCGGTGTCTCCTTCAAGTACTAGCAGGAGCGCGGGCTGAGGCGAGAGGCCTCGGTCTGTCAGGGCCTGTTCGAGAAGATCTGGTGGTGCACGCAGACGATCGTCGAGCTCAGCCCGGATCATCCTTCCCGCCCTAGGCGGCGCAGTCGATAAGTCCGTACGACCGAGATCGTCTAGAGCGGACAGCAGAAGCTCCGAGGCCATCCGGTAATCCATGGCGAGCAGCGCAGCGCCTCGTAGATGAGACCACGTGTCCGGGTGGGCATGGCGCACCACGTCGTACCAACGACCGAGTGGGTCGATGACCGAGGCCCGGAAGAGCAGGTTCTCGGCAGTGGAGGCCAGTACCTCTGGCGAGAGGCCAAAGAGAGCTAGCCGCTGTGCAACATCGAAGCTCCGATCTTCCTGTTCCCAAACGTCGACGAGGTGGATGGTGAGGCGGATGTCTGGCAAGTAGTGCATGTCGAGAGCGCTGAGCAGAACAGCGAGCCGTCGGCAGGCGTCAAGCGCAACGATGTCCTCGCGCACTAGGCGGTTGGGACGCATGTGGCTCACCAGCGCCTTCACCGCCTCCAGTACAAGCAGTTGATATGGGCTGTAGAAGACCGACGGGTAGTGGCGGACCCCGCCGTAGGTCCGCAGTGGCACACCACGGCCCCACGCTCGGAACGGGACACGGCCGGGATCGGTGAGGCGTCCCACTTGTGCCGCCTCGATCACACGAGCCAGTGGGCTCCGGTACTGGCGGTAACCGTCTGAGGCGGCCGCGGCGACCGGCACCGGGATAGGTGCCCGCGGTGATCGGATAATGCGGAGGAACGGTACAAGCGCACGCGCGCGGTGCAGCTCGACAAGGTGCTCAGGAAGGAGAAAGACGTCTCGGTCCCGAGCCTGTTTGATGAAGTCGCCCGGGGTGAGTAGCCCCATCTGGGTAAAGCTCAAGGGCAACCCGAGGAGATCCAGGGTAGAAACAGAGTGATCGAGCCGCTCGCGCCACGGCACGGGGGTCGCGATGCTCAACGCTCGCCGCTGGCCTCGACCGCTAGTTGCCATGGGCGTGAAGTGCCGCCGCGCCATAGTTCACAGCACGCCAACTGTCCTTCCTGGTCGCACTACCCGCGCTTTGCGGAGAACCCGCCCGGCTCAGCCAGCTCTGGCACCCGACGAGCCTAGAGCGCGAACTCGCGACTCCCTGGATTATCGCGAGTTACGTTCCAGCCCGCATCTCCACGCCGCGCTGGTGAGGAGG
>JAUJMG010000492.1:2328-3470 GCA_030446955.1 Thermomicrobiales bacterium | reverse complement strand
GCAACCCACGGAGCAAAACGAAGATTGTCGGATGGGTTACAAGACAGCACTCCGTACACAAACCCATGTCTCTCACGCCCACTCGCTGAATGTCTCTGAAACCGCCGTGTTCCGAAAGACGGCAAACGATTGGCACTCCGCCTCGATACTTCCGCTCACACAAGACTGCGTCGTTCTTCCTTGCCCTGATGGAGGCGACCATGGGCAGTCAGCCTTCCGGCGCACTCCTTTCCAGGCGTTACGCTGGCTCATGTTGGCGGATAGAAGGCCGGGTTGAACCGCCGCGCGCAGAACCCGGTTGCCCGCGACAGATCGATGTCGTGCACCAACAACTGCTCCCGGCCATAGGGCACGTAGGCCAGACAGTCCCCGTCCGGACCGATTAGGCTGGTTGCAGAATCCTGGTAACGCATCGCGTAGTTGACGCTGGCGAAATAGATGGTGTTCTCGACGCTGCGCGCTACCATCGCCTTCTCATAGTAGGGCAAACTGAGGTCACCCCAGCGATCAATCGTCACGCCGGCGCGATCGCTGCCCGTGAGTTGCGGGTGAAAAACCAGACGAGCACCGCGGACGGCCGACCATCGGACGCTCTCGGGGTAGCGCCATCCCTCATGGCAAATGGTGATCCCAAACGGGACGCCGTCGACTTCGAACAGACGTCGCCGACCGTCGGGCACGTAGAACGGTTCTTCCTCAAGCGGAATCTGGTTCTTCGCCTGATAGCCTACGATTGCGCCGTCACGTGACACGACGAACGCCACATTGTGCAGCCCAGCGGCGGATTCCCACTCCATGCCGATGACGACCGCCACACCGTGCCGCCGGGCCAGGGCGCGAATCTCCTCGAGCGCCGCCTGCTGGCGACGCTGGTCAAGGGGCGGGGCGGAAAAGTCCTGGCCCCGCAAGCCGGGGATGTAGGTCTCTGGGAAACAGACGATGGCCACGTCCTGCGCGCACGCATCCTCCAGGAATCGGTCAACCGTTTGGAGTCGCTCCTCAACGGACGGCGCATTCCGCGCGGCTGCCAAACCGATGCGTAAGCTCGAGGTTGCGCTCGTCTGCCCCATTCGCCCGCACGCCTCCAGATCCCCAACCCGGATCTCACTTGAGATCCCCGCTTGCCCATTCTTGCACGCCTG
>JAUJMG010000492.1:0-2228 GCA_030446955.1 Thermomicrobiales bacterium | reverse complement strand
ATGCATACCCGGGTTCCCGCGCTATCATGCTCCCTATGAGCGCCCCTCGTGCTGGCACGACCCGGTTCGCTGCCCGCGGCCATCACCGCCTCTCCTACGAGATCGCCGGGTCGGGTGCAGATGACGCGCCGGTCGTCGTGCTGCTGCACGCCCTGCTGGCAGGGCGGAGCGAATTGACGGCCCAACGGGATGCCCTTGCGGCGGAATACCGGGTGGTGCTGCCGGAGGCGCGTGGGCACGGGGCGAGCGCTGCCCTCGCTAACCAGCGCTATGCCGTCGGCGACATGGCGGCGGAGATCCTGGCGATCCTGGACGCTGAGGGAATCTCGCGAGCGCACCTGGTAGGACATGAACTGGGAGGCGCCGCCGCCTTCGAGTTGGCCCGGGCCCATCCCGCCCGTGCACAGTCACTTACCCTGATTGAGCCGGCACTCCCTACGCTCCTCGACAACGCCGCGGGCCCCGTTACTCTCGGTGCCCGTGATGAGGCCCGGCGGGCCGACCGGGCCGCGGCCGACGCCGCCTACAAGGGCCTGACGGACCGATCGCTGGATCTGTACCTGGACCCGCGCTGGGGACAGGGCTGGCGTGATCGGCTACCACGACCACGGCTGGCGGCGATCCGTCGCCAGGCCGGCGCTCTCGCCGCCACCCTAGCGGCGCTCGATGCCTACACGGTGGACCCAGCGGCCCTTGCAGCCATGGTCCTCCCCGTTCTCGTCGTCCATGGCGCGGACGCGCCTCCCATCGTGCGCCTGACGTGCGAACGCCTCGCCGCCGGCGTTCCCCACGCCCGCCTGGACACGGTTCCCTCGCCTGCGGAGGGCGACGCGCCCCTCTCCGGCGAAGCCGGGGTGGCGCTGAATGCTGCCCTGCTGGCGTTCCTCGCCGGGGTGAATGACGCTAGCAACTGAACCCACCTTCTCTCCTCCCCGGCTCGCGTCGATCGACATCGGGGCGATGTCATCGGGCAACGCCGACTGTGGATAGCCTTGTGGGCCGTCGAGGCATGCTCGTCCCTGGCCTTCCGTGGGAGTTGCTCAACGGCCGAGTTCAGCAAGGGAACGTCTCCCCGACTGCTGGCGGATCCACGAGCACGCCGACGCGATGTCGTCACGCTACTTCGGCGGCCTGGGATGCATCGTAGACGACGCGCCGGGTCTTCTCAGCCTCACGCCGGAACTATGGGTTGCGCAACGCCGCGGTCATCACGAGGTCTGCGTCCCGGCCGAGCAGCCTGGCCAACGTTTCTTTTGAGTCCTGCAAGCGGGACACCCAGCGGTCGAAGTCGTAATCGGGCGGGTACGTCACCAGAAAGTCGATGTCGCTTCACTCAGGGTCGAAGGCACCCATGGCCGCCGAACCGGAGAGTTCCGATCTGGCGACGCCACACTCCCGGCACAGCGCACGGATTGCACGCACGTGCTGCTCAATCACGCCGATCATGAAGGGGCTATCTGATCGTGCCCCGGCCGGAGACATCCTGGATCGTCGCCTTTAATCACGGCGACGATCCGGGAGCTTCCTCTGGCGGAGCACCGGCTCCGGCCTGAGTCCGCTGGTGAGCGGCCACCGCGCTACCGCGGGTATGAACGAAGTCGACGACCGGCGTGTCCTTGGTCTGCTCGCCGACGCCTAGCGCGCCTCGATCGGGGTGAAGGTTTTGTCGGTGGGGCCGACAAACTCCGACTGGGGGCGGATCAGGCGATTATTCGACACCTGCTCCAGGACATGGGCGCTCCAGCCGACGGCGCGGGAGACGGCGAAGGTGGGGGTGAACATGTCCCCGGGGAGCCCAACGGCGGCCAGCACCGCCGCGGAGTAGAACTCGACGTTGGTGTAGAGGCGCTGGTCCGGCTTCCGCTCCTGCAGCATCGCCAGCGCGCGCTCCTCGGTCCGCTTCGAGAGCGCGAAGAAGTCCGGATCGCTGGCCTGCTCAGCCATCCCGCGCAGGATCTCCGCCCGCGGGTCCTCTGCCTTGTAGACGCGGTGGCCGAAGCCCATCAACCGCTCCTTGCGGTCCAGGGCGCCGGTCAACCAAGCATCAACGTTCTCGGCGGAGCCGATGGCGTTGAGCATGTCCAGCACCTTGGAGGGCGCGCCCCCGTGCAGCGGCCCCTTCAGGGCGCCCACCGCACCCGTGATCGCAGAGCAGAGATCGGACTGGGTGGAGGCGATCACCCGGGCGGTGAAGGTGGAGGCGTTCATGCCGTGGTCGGCGAGGAGCA
>JAUJMG010000098.1:3254-12168 GCA_030446955.1 Thermomicrobiales bacterium | reverse complement strand
GACCAGACCCGGGCGCAGATTAATCATTCTGCACCAACAAGTGCGCGGATCTTGGCTAGGCTGGACGAAGACGTGGACCGCGCGGCGCGGCTAGGCTGTCGGGCAGGAGGTTGGCAGGGGGTCATCCCTGACGGCGCAGGGCGCGGGAAAGGAGGGTGGCATGGATCCGATCATCGTGGCACTGCTCCTCCTGCTCCCGTTCATCTCCGCTCGGTACCTCCACTCCTGGTGGGCTGTGACACCCGGGACCGTCATCGCCAAGGTGCGACTCGGCTGGCAGGAACGCTTGCGGCTGCATGCGCAGGCCCTCGCCGTCGGGGCAGCCCTGCTTGTTCTTGACGTGGCGCTCCGAGGTCCACGGCCCGGCCCATTCGCCCTGGTAGGTTGTGGCCTGCTGCTCTCGGTCGCCGTGCCGCTCCAATACATCGTTACCGACCAAAGCCTGCAACTTGGCCGCTCGCGATGTCGGCGCTGGACTGAATTTGCCGGGCTGAGCGCGAGGCGGGGGCAGATTCGGCTACGGCCGGTAAGCGGAGGTCACCCCATGGTCCTCCGGCTCTCTGAGCCCACTGCTGCTGAGCTTGAACCTATCCTGCGGCATCAGATCTGGACGGCCTACCGGGGTGACCAGCCGGCGGTGGAAGGTCCGCGGTCGGTCTCGATGTCGGCGTCGAAAGAATCGAGAACTGCTCTGCGGCCCACTCAAGGATAGGCCTCCCGACGCTCGATCGAGACTATGGGCCGGTCCGACAACCTCTGAGCTACGACTTATCCTGGCATGGCTCCCCTCACATCCCCAGCTATCCATGCCCTCCCGGGATGATCCGGCGCTGTTGTGCAGGGTGAACAGGAACCTCGCCTGGATTCAGCACCGCCGCACGTATCTTTACCTCCCTTCGCTTCCTAGACTCTTTGCCAGGGCCGGAGCCCGCCAGAGGCGGTGGTGGACGAGATGCCGGTCACGTTGCAAAGGTGGGGGGATGGATGGACACGGGTGATACCGCATGGATCTTGATGTCGGCGGGGCTGGTCATGCTGATGACACCAGCCCTCGGGTTTTTCTACGGTGGATTGGTACGGAGGAAGAACGCGCTCTCGACCATCATGCACAGCTTCTTCATCCTGGCGTTGATCAGCGTCCAGTGGGTGCTCTGGGGATACACCCTCTCCTTCGGCCCCGATCTCGGCGGAGTCATCGGCGGGTTGGACTGGATCGGACTGCGAAGTGTCGGGCCTGACCCGAACCCTGACTATGCGGCGACGATCCCGCACAGCGCCTTCATGATGTATCAGGGCATGTTCGCGATCATCACCCCGGCGCTCATCACGGGCGCCTTCGCCGAGCGGATGCGGTTCAAGGCCCTGGTGATCTTCACCCTGCTCTGGGCGACCGTCGTCTATGCCCCGATCGCCCACTCGGTCTGGGCAGTGGGCGGCTGGCTACGCGATTACGGTGCGCTCGACTTCGCGGGCGGCACCGTGGTCCACATCTCCTCCGGGGTCTCGGCGCTGGTTGCCGCGATGGTGCTGGGAAAGCGCAAGGGTTTCGGCAAGGAGGAGATGGAGCCGCACAACCTGACGCTGACGGTGTTAGGGGCCGGGCTGCTCTGGTTTGGCTGGTTCGGCTTCAATGCCGGTAGCGCCCTCGCGGCGAATGGGTTGGCCGCCAACGCCTTTGTGGTCACCAACACGGCAGCCGCCATGGGCGCGGTGACCTGGATGACGATCGCCTGGCTGCGTGACGGTCATCCCAGCGTCCTTGGGGCCGCGGCCGGAGCCGTCGCCGGTCTCGTCGCGATCACCCCCGCCTCCGGTTTCGTCGGCCCCAGTTCGTCAATCGTGATCGGGTTCGGGGCCGGAGCGCTCTGCTTCTTTGCGCTGGACCTCATCAAGGAGCGCTTCGGCATCGATGACGCGCTGGATGTCTTCGCGGTTCATGGCATCGGAGGCATCTGGGGCGCTCTCGCCACTGGCCTGTTCGCCGACTCAGCGATCAACAGCGCCGGGGAGGGACTCTTTTTCGGCAATCCGGACCAACTCCTGAAGCAGGCCGTGGCCGTCGGGGTCGTCGCCGGGTTTGCGGCGATCGCCAGCTTCGTGATCCTGAAGGCTATTGATGTCACGGTGGGACTCCGGGTTCCGGAGGAGGAAGAGATCGCGGGTCTCGATCCGACCACCCACGGCCAGTTCGCCTACCAGCTCTAGGCCAGGGACGCCGGCGCCTCGTTCAACGGACGTACGCGAAAGGAGGAACAACGTGGAAATCGTTGCCCTGGTCCTGTTCCTGTCAGTGATCGTGGCGGCGGTCATGGCGCCGAGCGGCGCGCACGCGGCTAAGCCTCCGGCCCGACGATCCGAGGGGCTTACCCTCGGTAAGCCGGCTCTGCCCGACTGAGGCTCGTGACCCGCCGCAACCAAGACGAGGCCCTGGGGATCACCCAGGGCCTCGTCCTGGTTGACTGGTTGGGCTAACCCCCTGCCAACTCCAGGGCGAGCAGCGCGGCGTTCACGATCTGGTCGGTGTCGATGCCCGTGGTCTTGTACAGGGCCTCTCGGGAGCCGGACTGGCCAAACTGGTCGACCCCCAGGGGCACGACGGGGACGCCGTAGATGCTGCCGAGGAACGCCAGCGAGTGGGAGGCTCCGTCCTGGACGGTGACGAGGGGCGCCCGACGCTCCTCCGATGGGATCAAGGTGGCGAGGTGGCCCAGATCAAGCGGGCGATGGGCGTCGGCGAGTTGGGTTTGGCGAGCGCGCCGCAGGGCATCGTAGAGACGATTCGCGCTGGTGACGTTGATGACGTTGGCGGCGACCCCCTCCTGGTGAAGGATCGCCGCGGCTGCCATCGCTTCCGGCACCATGATCCCGCCGACGGCGATCTGGACGGCATCCGCGATCGGAAGATCCGGAGCGGCGATCACTCGATCCACGATCCGGTAGCCGCCGGCGAGGACCTGGCGGCGCAGTTCCACCTCGCCGAACCTGGTGAGCGGCTCCTCCATAAGCGTCTGGTCAACCGGTTTGGTCGAGAGGCGGAGGTAGGTGGAAAGACCGTTGGCCCGGTCGCAGCAATGCCGTAGCCCCTCCAGGAGCGTCCACTCCACCTCCCGACCGAAGCACGGCTCGTAGAAGACGAGCCCGGGCAACTCGATCCCCAGCGAGGGCGTGACCGTGCTCTGGTGCGCGCCACCTTCCGGACTGAGGGAGACTCCGGCTGGCGTGCCGGCGAAGACCATCTTCGCGCCGCCATACAAGCTATAGATCAGCGCATCCAGCCCGCGGCAGACGAACGGATCGTAGACGGTGCCGAGAGGGAGCAGATGCTGGCCGGTCAGTTCGTAGGAGAGGCCGAACTGGCCCAAGGCCATGAACAGGTTCATCTCTGAGATGCCGAGTTCGATGTGCTGGCCCGAGGGCGTTGGCTGCCACCGCAGCATCCGCTGCGCGCCGCCCTCGTAGTCCGTCAATTCTGCCTGCGCGAAGACGCCGACCTTATTGATCCAGCCTGAGAGGTGGGTGCTTGTGGCAACGTCGGGCGAGAGCGTCATGAGACGCTCACCGACCCGCGGCACGTCGGCCAGGCGCATCAGCGAGCGGCCGAGTGCCTCCTGGGTGGAGGTCAATTTGGGGTGACGGGTGTCCAGCTCGGTGGGGACGGCCTCGGCGGGAAGCAGTTCGCCCGGTTCCTCTTCGGCAACCAGACGGGCAGCTGCCTCGGCACACCACCGTCCTTCAGGGGATGTCGGCTGGAAGGCGGCCCAGGGGTCGTCGGCCGGCACGTCGAACGTCTCGCGCAGGGTTTCCATCTGAGCCGCGTTGAGCAGCTGGGAGTGGTTCAGCGGGTCGCCGGCGAATGGCAATCCCCAGCCCTTGACGGTGTAGGCGAAGACCACTACCGGAGCGTCATCCACCGCGTCCGCCTCGGCCAGTACCTCAAGCAGGCGCGGGAGATCGTGCCCACCCAGGTTCGCCACAAGGGTCCGAATCTCCTCGTCCGGAACATCCGCCACGGAGGCGAGGATGGCATCACGGGTCGTCACGTCTGGAACGTCGGCCAGGCGGCGGCGAAGATCGGCCCCGTCTTGGACCCGGATCAGCGCCTGGTACTCCTCATTGCTCATGGCGTCGATGCGTTCGCGCAGCGCCATGCCTCGTGGGCTCGCCATCGCCGCTTCGAGCCGGGCGCCGTACTTGGCTTCCAGCACCCGCCAGCCGGCGCCGGCAAAGAGCGCCTTGAGCCGGGCGGCGCGAACACCGGGGATCACCCGGTCCAGGCTTTGCCGGTTGAGGTCCACGATCCAGATCACGTTGTTGAGGCCCTGGATCGCCTCCTCTGCCACGGTCTCCCAGACGTTGCCCTCGTCCAACTCAGCGTCGCCAACCAGGGCGATGAACCGCCGGGAGGTGACCTCGCCGAAGTGCAACTCGCCGTAGCGATGGGCAAGCGCCGCAAAGACGGGGGCCACCGCACCGAGCCCGACCGAGCCCGTGGAGAAGTCTACAGGGTCTGGGTCCTTTGTTCGGCTGGGGTAGGCCTGCAGACCGCCGTACTCGCGGAGCGTGGTCAGATACTCGCCGGGCAGGCGGCCAAGTAGGTACTGGCAGGCGTGGAACACCGGCGAAGCGTGGGGCTTGATCGAGACCCGGTCCCCCGCCCGCAGAAAGTGGAAGTAGAGCGCCGTCAGGATCGTGACTACCGACGCCGACGAGGCTTGATGCCCGCCGACCTTCGACTTGTCGGTGTTGGGACGGACGTTATTGGCGTGGTGGACGATGAGGGTCGAGAGCCAGAGCACGCGGCGCTCGATCTCTTCCAGGGTTGCCAGGTCAGCCGGTCCGATCGGGCCGCCCACCGTCCCACGCCGCTCCGCGATGGTCGCCATAGGGGGTTCCTCTCCTGGGAACGATGCAGGTGGGGGCCGGTGCCGGCCTCCGTGCGCCCCGGCCGTCGCCGGTGTGAACATGGTACGCGCTGGCGGGTCAGTCGTCAGCCGGGTCGGATGCGCTGAAGGCTGGTGGCCGCGGGCGTTGACGATGGTTCTGGTTGTCCGGGTGCCTCAAACAACCGGCCGAACCTCTGGGGCTTTGACCCGATTCGCCAAGTCTGCGTGTCCGAGCCGCTGCTCTGTCAGGACGTCCGCATCAGGGAGCACCGAGCAGGGTTGGGCAGCATTAGGGCCAGGGATAGGGTTAGTTCCCTCCATCAGGGAGGTGGTCCGGAGGCGCGAGGGGTACAGAGCCGCGGGAGTCTGAGCAACCGTCCGTTGCCTTTGCCTGTTCTGCCGACCAGACTAGGAGCGCGGACGCCGCCGCATCGGCATCGTGGTGGTTGCCCGTCGCTTCCCGTACGAGACGTCGGACTTGGCCGGCCAGTAACCGAGGGTCGGAAAAGGACCAGCGGCGGATGTCAACCAGCCGGTCCTCGCGGCGCCATCCCCGGGCCACCACCCACAACGATCCCACCTGCTCGGCGAGGAGCACGACGTGGCCTCCTCGCCAGGCGAAGATCGCCTCGTGCTCGTCCGTGTCTCGCGCTCGATCGCTGCTCATCGTGTTCCTTGTTGGACCGCCAATGGCGGGTGGGGGCAGGACCCGCAAGGCGGGAACGCTGCATAGAGGCCCTGATTGGATGGGCCGAGAAAGGGAGATCGAGGCGGGAATACGGATCAGGATACCAGACCGATCACCGAGCGATGCCTATCCCGGCTCCGCCGGGTACAGCGCGGCAAGATCATCCAGGAGGTCACGAGGCGGCGGGCCGTCGTCCCAGGGAAGCGGAGCACGGACGAAGTGCTCGCGCGACAGGATGCGCTCCACCTCGTCGCGGGGCATGTCGCTCATCGGGCCACCCTCGCCGACCTGGGTCAGGTGCGCACGGATCGCCCGCTCCTTGCGCTCTCGGAAGTCAGAGACGTCGATGACGGTCGTGATCTCCGACCAGGGCGTTCCCATCTCCGCCATCTCTTCCGGGCTCAGGCTGCGGAAGGGGCCGTTTGGTCGCTGAGCCAGGCGCTGGATCCTCTCGCGCGGAACCGCATTGTAGGAGAGCCCACGGACGCACCAGGGCTCCCCGGCGTCCGACCCCACCCGCGAGTCGCCGGCGGCCAGCACCGCGGCGCGGGCAACTCGATGGGCAAAGCGGTGATCCGGATGGCCGTAGATGCCCTCGGGGCCGAAGGTGACCACCGTCTCCGGCCGCGTTTCGCGGATCAGGCGAAGGAGCCGGTCGACGACCTCCCCCTCCGGCGCCTGAACGAAGGCGCGTGGGTCGTTGTTCTCGGGGGTGCCAGCCATGCCCGAATCGCGGTAGTCGAGAAAGCGGATGTCGGTGACGCCGACGACCGCCATCGCGTCCCGCATCTCCCGCTCACGAACCTCGCCAAGGGTTTCCGGTGTGGCTAGCTCCAGGTCGCTGATCTCGCCGGCTTCCCCTCGGGTGGCGGAAACGATTGTGACGGGGACTCCGCGATCCGTCAACGCGGCGATGGTGCCCGCGGCGCCGAAGGACTCGTCGTCCGGATGGGCATAGATGAAGAGCACGGGACCGCGCGCTCCCGATCCGGTCGCCGTGCGATTGTCCGTCACCGCTCCACCTTCCCGTCCGGGCCACTGTCTTCGACGCCGCCGTGCCGGCGAGGATGACACCCTCGCCGGCAGGTCCCCGTAGCCCTCACTCGCGACCGTGATGGCGATTCAGCCTCCAACCACACGAGGCTAGGCGATGGCGGGTGCGTACCCGGCCCCCTGGAGGGCGGCCAGCAACTCCGGGTCGCTCGGCTCAATCAGGATCGGTTGATTTGGTGCCAGCACGATCGCCGGGATGCGTCGCTGGCCCCCATTCTGTGCCGCCACCCAGTGCGACGCCTCCGCGCTCAGGTCCACGTCCACGAAGGCGTACTCGATGCCGAGCCGGTCCAGCAGCGCTTGGGAGCGCTTGGTGTCCCCACACCAGGTGGCCCCAAAGACCGTAATCCCGTCGCTCGTCGTCGCCTCATCCATGGTCCCTGCTCCCCTCGCCGGACGCCGCATGCAACGTCCCGATATCCAGTCGTAACAGCCCGATGGCCCCAAGGGCCGGCGCGTCGGTATCAATGATATAGCTACTTCCAAACAGAAAGCAAGACGCCTGCCGTGCCAGTTGGTCGCGGAGGCTTCTGCGATCGATGGAAGCGTGCAGCAGGAAGGGACAGCGGACCACGACCTGCCGTCCCACCCCGTGGAGAGAGTTATTGCACGTCCCAGGCCCCGGTCGGGCTGTAGAGCAGCCCTTCGAGCTTGCGCTGTCGCTCACGCCCCTTCTGGTAGCGGGCGTGCCGGTCGGGGTCCGGGTGGTAGACGGCACCGCCTTCTGCCGGATCTGGAGCCGCGGCGAGGTCGGGCAGCGCGCCGACGGCTTCGAGAGCGAGCAGGGCCGCGCCCCGGGCCGACGCCTCGGCTTCCGGATCGAGCGTCAGCAGATCGTGGCCGAGCGTATCGGCCACGATCTGGAGCCACAGGGGTGAGCGGAGGATGGCCCCGCCGTTCGCGACGATGGCGTGCTCGCGCTCGGCCAGCGGACAGAGCCGGTCGTAGATCGCCGCGAACCGGTACGCCACTGCCTCCATCCCTGCCCGCAGCAGCGCCTCCGGGCCGGTCGCCAATGTCAGCCCGGCCACCACCCCTGCAGAACGGTCGTGCCAGGCAGGGGAGCGCTCTCCGGCGAGAAACGGTAGAACGGTCAGGCCGTGGGCATCAGGGGGCAACGCCGCGGCAAGCTTGGTGGTTTCGTCCCCGTAGCCGATGCCGAGCAGCTTGCCGAGCCAGGCCAACAGGTTGCCACCGTTGCTGAGCGCCCCTCCCAGCACGAACCGCTCTCGGTCCACCCGGTAGGCCCAGATGTCCGGCGGCACTGGCACGTCCTGCGCCGCTCGCACGATCCGCATCGCGCCCGAGGTGCCCAGGGTCAGCGCGATCCGCTCCGGCCCGACCGCACCGCTGCCGATGTTGGCGCAGGCGCCGTCCCCGACCGCCGGATACCACGGCACTCCTGCCAGCACCGGCCAGCGGTCCGCGAAGGCGGGGCGCAGCGAAGTCCAGGGCTCCGTCCGGTCGGACAGCGTCGGCATCCGCTCCGGCGCGACCCCGACCGCCTTTAGCACTGTCCGGTCCCACGCCTGGCGGTGGACATCCAAGAGTCCGGTCGCCGAGGCCATCGAGACGGAGATGGCGTCACCGCTGTCTCCTGCCAGCCGTGCCCCGATATACTCGGAGAACCCCTGCCAGCGCGCGACCCGGGCGACCGCGTCAGGGGAGGTGTGACTCAGCCATCGCAGCTTGGCCGGCCAAAAACTGGAGTGGAAGGGACAACCGGTCCGCTCATGGATAACATCACCGGCGAAGGCGGCACGGAGCGCCGCGGCGTGGGGCGCGGAGCGGGTATCGGCCCAGAGGAGCAGCGGCGTCACGGGGTCGCCGTTGGCGTCGACGCCGACCAGGCTGTGCCAAAAGCAGGAGGTACCGACCGCGGCAATCTCACCGGCCCGGTCTACCGCTCGCGCCAGCGCCCCGTCGATGCAGCGCACGAGCAGGTCGAAGAGGGGAACCGGGTCGGTCTCCGCCCCGCCGTCAACGGTGGTCCGGATGCGGTGCGCGTGCTGCTCCTCCGAGCCCTGCACCCCGCGGCCCCAGCGGTCGAAGAGCAGCGCCCGCAGGGAAGAGGTGCCGAGGTCCAGCGCCAGGACCAGAGGCGCCTCCGCGGCGGCGAGCGTGACGGTCGACGGCATCGGAAGGCTCCACAAGACCCGCCCCGGCGGTTCCCGGTCGGTGCCGCAGTGCCGCAGTATAGCGGCCGGCTAGGATCTCTCTGCCCCGGCGCCGCCAGGTACTCTAGCGCACGCCCCACAAGAAGGTTACATTTCGGAAGTAACGGGTTGGC
>JAUJMG010000098.1:0-3154 GCA_030446955.1 Thermomicrobiales bacterium | reverse complement strand
GTCAACACCGCGGACGACTTTGACCTCTACGGGCTGCGGATCTGTCCCGACCTGGATACCGTGCTCTACACCCTGGCCGGCATCGCCAACCCAGAGACAGGCTGGGGCATTGCCGGCGACACCTACGCTTCGCTCGACGCCATCGCCCGCTACGGCCGTGAGCCCTGGTTCCGCCTCGGCGACCAGGACATCGCCACCCACATCCTGCGAACCGAACGCCTCCGGGCCGGCGCCACCCTCACCGCCACGATGGCGGAGCTTGCGGGCGCGCTTGGAGTCACGGCCCGCATCCTGCCGATGACGGACGACCCGGTCGCCACCCTGGTCGACACGCCGGCCGGTCGGCTGGAATTTCAGGAGTACTTTGTCGGCCGCAAGCAAGCAGACGAAGTGCTCGGCGTCACCTTCCGGGGCATCGAGGCAGCGCGGCTGCCAGATGGGGTCGCGGCGGCGATCGCTGCCGCGGAACTCATCGTCGTCTGCCCGTCCAACCCGATTGTCAGCATTGGGCCGATCCTGGCGGTGCCGGGGTTCCGCGCCGCGTTGGACGCAACCGCCGTGCCGATCATCGCGGTCAGCCCGATTGTGGGCGGGCGAGCCCTCAAGGGTCCGGCGGACCGCATGCTGGCATCGCTGGGGCACGGGGTCTCGGCCGCGGGAGTCGCCAGCTTGTATGCGGGCCTCGTCAACGGGATGGTGGTGGACGAGGCGGACCGGGAGCTCGCACCCGCCATCGCTGCGGACTCAGGGATGGAGACGTTGGTCACTCAGACCGTGATGGGCGGCCCAGAGGACCGGCACCGGCTCGCCGCCGAGGTTCTGGCCCTTGGCCGCGAAGGGGTTGCCAGGAGCCGTGATCGACACGCGGCCGGAACCAAGGGCGCGGCCGGATGACGGATGGGGGCGTGGTCGCGGTGGTTCCGGTGCGAGCGCTACGTGGTGGTAAGACTCGCCTCGCCGGTGAGTTGACGGCGGAGGCGCGGGAAGCGCTGACGCGGCAGATGCTCCGGTCAGTGGTTGGGGCGGCCCGAGATTCCGGGTCGGTCGACGCGGTCGTGGTCGTCAGCCCGGATCCCGCCGTCCTTGCGTTCGCCCGCTCGTTCGGACCCGGCGTAGTGGCGCTGCCGCAAGACCCGCTGCCGTTCGGAGCGGCCGGGCTGGAAGCTGGCCTGAATGGCGCGGTCGTCCAGGGGCGTGATTGGGCGGCCGGCCACGCCGCGGCGGCGCTGCTCATGCTCTTTGGGGATCTCCCCTTGTTGACGGCCGATGACGTGCGGAATCTGGTCCGGCGGGACGCGCCTGTCGTGCTTGCCCCGGATCGGCACGGCATCGGCACCAACGCGCTCCTGCTCCGCCTTGGGGCACTGAACGGAAACGGTGCGCCCTTTGGGCCTTTCCGCTTTGCCTTCGGCGCCGGCAGCTACGCCCGTCACGTCGACGAAGCGCACCGTCTCGGCCTCGAGGTCGCCACCACCGTCATGCCTGGCACCGCCTTTGATCTTGACACGCCTGCCGACTGGCGGCGACTCGTGGGTGCAGGGTGGGTGGTGGGTAACGGGGACTGGGTGATGGGTCCTGGGGAGGCGGCCGAAGCTCGATCCGCGCTTGCCCCTTCGGGCCGGCCGCCCGCGCGCGGCCGGCACCCGGTGCCCGCCCCATGACCCATTCCTCAGCACCGATTCCCCAGCACCCATCCGAACTGCGGATCTTCGGCCTCGGCGGAGTACCGGAGGTGACGCCGGGGGACGACGTGGCGGCACTCGTCGGGGCGGCCGTCGAGGCGTCTGGGCTCGGACTGGAGCCGGGTGACGTTCTGGTCGTGACCCACAAGATCGTCAGCAAGGCGGAAGGCCGGCTCGTCCGGCTCCCGGAAGTGGAGCCGTCCGCATTGGCCAGTCGGCTGGCGGCGGACGCCGGCAAAGATGCCCGGCAAATCGAGGTGGTGCTGCGGGAGGCGAAGCGAATCTCCCGCATGGACCGCGGGGTCATCATCGCCGAGACCGTCCACGGCTTCGTCTGCGCCAACGCGGGCGTGGACGCCTCCAACGTCGCCTCGGAGGTCGTCTGTCTCCTTCCGGAAGACCCGGACGCCAGCGCCGCCGGGCTCCGTGCCGCGCTAGGGGAGCGCTTCGGCGTCGATGTCGGCGTGATCGTCTCCGACTCTTTTGGGAGGCCATGGCGCAACGGGATCGTCAACGTGGCGATTGGGGTGGCCGGTTTGGCTCCCCTAGCAGACTATCGGGGTCAGCACGACCCGGCTGGCTACGAGCTGCGGGCCTCAGTGCTGGCCGTGGCCGACGAGTTGGCGGCGGCGGCGGAACTGGTGATGCACAAGCTGGAGGCGCGCCCGGTGGCCCTGATCCGCGGCTACGTCCCGCCGACGGACGCGCCGCCAGGCACCGGACGAGATCTGGTCATGGACCCGGCACGAGATTTGTACCGATGAGACGGGAGTCGGGGAGGCAGGGAGTCGAGCAGGTCGGGAAGTCGGTAGGGGTGCACGGTCGTGCGCCCTTCAGCAGGCGGCGCCTCCTCGGCTCCTCGACCCGCTTGAGTTGTCAAACGAAGGGAGCACACGGCTGATGGGCATTGGCTACGCGGCGTCGTTCGAGCAGTTCCACCCGACGGACCTGCTGCGCTACTGCCAGCAGGCGGAGGGATTTGGGTTCACGGCGGTGATGGCCTCCGACCATTTCCACCCCTGGGTGCCGAGCCAGGGGCAGTCGGCCTTCGTTTGGGCATGGATGGGAGCGCTGGGAGCAACGACCGGGTTGCGGTTCGGAACCGGGGTCACGCCGCCGGGGTACAGGTACCACCCGGCGATCATCGCCCAGGCCGCCGCGACGCTGGAGGCGATGTACCCAGGGCGCTTCTACCTCGGCCTGGGGGCCGGGGAGGCGCTGAACGAGCACATCGTCGGCGAGTACTGGCCGGAGGCGCCGGTGCGGCTCGAGCGGCTGATGGAGAGCATCGAGATCATTCAGGCGCTCTTCACCGGCAAGGTGGTCAAGCACCGAGGCGGACACTTCAACGTCGAGAGCGCCCGGCTCTACACCCTGCCGCCGGCGCCGCCGCCAATCTACGTCGCCACCTCCGGCCCGATCATGGCCGGTCGGACAGGCAGGTTCACCGACGGCCTGATCACCGTCGGCGC
>JAUJMG010000491.1 GCA_030446955.1 Thermomicrobiales bacterium | reverse complement strand
TGCCCTCCCGCTCCAGCAGCCGCAGGATCCGCTCGACCCCGACGACCCCGAACTCACCACGCGAGATCATGCTCGGTGAGGTCGCCCCATACGGCCCAATCCAGAGCGAGATGGCGTCAAAGTCAAACGTCAGGCAGACCGTGGCCTGACTGCTGGTGGTCATCCGACCCCTCCCTTGGCTGCGCTCGCTCGCACTGCTGCTCCGGCGTCAAGAGCTGATGGCCAGTCGCCCACGCCCGCGGTCTCTCGCGCCGCGTCCAGCACTGCCAGCACCATCGCGTCGGCCGCGGCGTGACCAACGAGGTCGGTCACGTTCGCCCCGGTCGTGTTAGGGAGCCGGACCGGTTCGTCCAACGTGGCGAGCGCGAAGATGGTATCGCCGTCCAGCATGGCGTGGCTTGGCCGGATCGCCCTGGCAAAACCATCGTGCGCCAACTCGGCAATTTTGATGACCTGCGGCTTGGTCAATTCGGCGTTCGTGGCGACGACGCCAAGGGTAGTATTCGCCAGCGATGCCGTAGTCTCGGGTTCGCGGTCCAGTTGGTGGTAGAGGAGCGGGACATCGAATCCACCGCCCGTCGCGTACAGCTCTCCAGTCAGGGGGTGGATCAAGCCCCCGAGGGAGTTGATCACCACCAGCGCGCCGACGACGATCCCGCCGGGCAGCTGCAACGAGGCCGTCCCCAGACCGCCTTTCGTCCGGATGCACCCCGGTCCCTTTCCAGCGGTACCACCGGCCCCAGCGCCGACATTTCCCCGCGCGAATCGCCCCGGGGTCGCGGAGTCCGCCGCGCCGCGTCCCCACTCGGGCGAGGGATAGACGCTCGGGTCGGTGAAGGCCAGGTCGAAGATGACCGCTCCCGCGACGACGGGGACAATCGCGCCGCGTACCCGGTGACCGGTCCCGCGTTGAACCAGCCAATCTGTGATGCCGGTCACCGCTTGGAGCCCGAAGAGACTGCCGCCTGTGAGCCCGATCGCGTGAACAACGCCCCCAATGGTGGTCGCGGCGAGCGCGTCCGTGTTGATGGTGCCGGGGTTCGAGCCGCGGACTGAGACACCGGCGACTGCCCCGCCCTCGGCGAGGACTGCCGTAGTTCCCCGTAAGACCCGGTCGTGGGTGAAGTGGCCCACCGCGATGCCAGGCACGTCGGTGAGCGAATTGAGCGGACCCGATTCCAGACGAAAACCGGCCGCATTACCTCCATCCGACACGCTTCTCTTCCTCCCGATGTCAAAGTTCGACCGAGGAACCGCGAGCCGGCAGAGGTTGGGCGAAGCAGCGAGCCTGGCGTGGCGGCGAGGTTCACTTCGGCTCGACGTACGCGCGAATCGCAAGCCTGTCCGAAACGCGCGGAGGCCGCCGGATGCACCCGGCGGCCTCCCCGGTGGCAGAGCGTAGGTCTACGTCAGAGCGGCCTACTGGACAGTGAACTCGGCGACCATGCCTCGGGCGACATGCGGGATCCCCTCCGGCACGTCGACAAAGCAGACCATGGTGTAGGTGCCGGGCGCGAGGTCGAACAGGACCAGCGGCGGGGCTTGCTGGCCGGGCTCGGCGAAGGTTGCCCCGACAAAGACGATCTGCTCCTGCAACGCCGGGTCCTGGAATATCTGCTCGGGCGTCACACCCTCTGGCAACTGGACGACAACCAATTCGTGCGGGTACTGACCGCTGTTCACCACGTCGAAGGCGATCGGCATGCCGGCCGAGAAGCTGCTCTGGCTGATATTGAAGGCGTAGTCGACCATTTCGCCAGTAGCAACCTGGGCGTCGGCAGGGATATCAACCGACAGATCCTGGGTTCCGGCGTCCGCGAGGAGTTGACCGTCGCGCTCCACGAAGTACGCGCCCTCTCGGGCTAGCGAATTGCCAAATCGGTACGTCGCCTCGACGTAGAGGCGGCCATCGGGCAGTTCCAGGACATTATCGACCGAGACGAGCGAGAACTCGGGCACCGGTCCGAACCCCGCAATGATCCCGGGGATGTCGTAGGGATTGGCGCTCCCGAACTCCTCCAAGAGGGCCTCGGGCGTGTAGAAGGCAGCGAAACCGAGGAAATCGCCGGCATTCAAGCAGGCGTAGGCGCCCTCGTAGACCTCGGTCACGCGGTCCATCGTGGCCTGGTCAGCCGGGGTGCCCTCGGGAGGGGCCGGCGTGGCGTCCGCTCCGGGCGAGGCCGCCTCGTCCTCAACGGCTTCGGCGGTCTCCTCACCCTGCTCGACCGTGTCGGGACTTGCCTCCATCCCCTCCATGCCGGCCATGGGCGAGCCGTCCATCGGGGTGGGGGTGCCGGGCGGCAGCTCGGGGTGGACGCAAACGATGGCCCCTGGCGAGGCCATCGGGCTGGCGTCCTGCGCCGAAGTGACGCCGGGTCCGAGCAGGGTAAGCGCGAGGAGCGCAGCGAACGCGAAGAGCAGGCGACGCACGGGCATCCCTCCTACGACGGGACAGGCTATCCGGTCCAAGGCGGGTCCCTCCGGATGCGCGGATCTTAGCCGCCCCCAGCCGGTCGCACAATCCCCGCGGACGATCAACCAAGCAGCAGCAACTGAAACGGGCCAACCGGCGAAACTACGGCGTCGGAGATGGACACGGGAGAAAGGGCCTAACCGGGCTCGGAGCGCCGTTCCCGGGCGACGCCGCGTTTCTCCGCTTTGCCCGGCGCCGGTTCGACGATCGGCACGTTGATCCAGAGGACCGTTGTCGGCGTCTCGCCGTCGTTCCGCCAGCGATGCACCCGGGTACTGCGGAAGTGGAGGGAATCCCCCGCTTGCAGCCCGTACAGCTCACTTTCCTCGATCCAGAACGTCAGTTGGCCGGAGAGAACATAGATGAACTCCTCACCGGGGTGGGCGTATCCCTCCTCGCTTCCGCCGCCGGGCAGGATCTCGATCCGCTGCGCTTCAAGCGCCCCGGGCCCGGTGATCAAATCTTCGATCACGACCAGACCCCCGCTGGCGACGTAGCGCGGACGATCCGGCGGGTGGAGAACACTCCGACGATCGGACCGATAGTCCGGGCTGAGCGCGGGGACGGTGGTGCCATAGGCGTCCGCAAGCTTGAAGAGATTGGCAACGGAGATCCGCGACTGACCACGCTCCACGGAACTGAGGAAGGAGATCGAGAGGCCGGACTTCGCCGCCACCTCCGCAAGCGACCACCCCCGGGCCGTCCGCAGCGCGCGCAGGCGCCGACCCAAGCTCAGGGAAGGCTCCGGCGGCTGCGTCAAATCGGCACCGTCGGACGGGCCAAGCTCCCGCCGGATCGCCGGCGTGTTGAGGCGGTCCATTAGACGTAGGCGGGCGATCTGACGGAGGCGCCGCAGGTCGTCACCCGAGTAGAGGCGGTGGCCGCCCGGGGTGCGCTTCGGGCTGATGAGATGCTCCTGCTCCCACAAGCGGAGCATGCCGCGAGAGACACCCGTCAGCCGAGCGGCCTCGCCGATGGGATGGAGCAGATCGTCCTCGGT
>JAUJMG010000490.1 GCA_030446955.1 Thermomicrobiales bacterium | reverse complement strand
CGCATGGCGGCGAAGACCGAGTCGTCGTCCTCGAACATGGTTACGACGATGACGCCGAGGTTTGGGTTGCCGCGCACGATCCGGCGCGTCGCCTCGATGCCGTTTATTCCCGGCATCTGAATGTCCATGAGCATCACGTCCGGCTGGAGCTGCGCGGCCCTCGATACGGCCTCCTCCCCAGTGGCCGCCTCACCGACGACCTCGGTGTCGGGAATGGAGCTCAGTAGAGCGCCCAGGCCCTCGCGGAAGAGGGCGTGGTCATCTGCCATGACGATACGGATAGGGCTCATCGGTCTCCCCCGACCGCGGGCAGGGGCAGGCGCGCGAGCACCCGCGTTCCGCGCGCAGGTCCCAACGGCTCCACCACGCACGTCCCGCCTAGCTCGGCGGCGCGCTCCCGCATCCAGGAGAGGCCTACGCCGGCGCGGCGATCTTCGGGCAGACCGACACCGTCGTCGGTGACCTCCAGTTGCAGCTCATCGCCGATCGAGAGCTTGACGTGGCACATCCTCGCTTGGGCGTGGCGGGAGACGTTGGTCAGTGACTCCTGGACGATGCGGTAGGCGGCCACCTCGACGGCGGCGGGAAGCGGCGGCAGCTTTTCCGGGGTTTCTAAGGAGACGTTGAGGCCATGCTGACCGTAGCTGATCGCTTGCTCGCCGATGGCCGGAATGAGACCCAGCTCGTCGAGGGCGGGCGGCCTGAGGTCGTAGACGAGGCGCCTGATGTCCGAGATCGCGGCCTGTATCTGGGTCTTGAGCCCGACCAACAAGGCGTCCGCAGCCCGCGGCTCTTGGCCGAGCAGGTTGCGTGCGGCGTCGAGCTTGAGGGTTAAGGTGGCGAGTTGGGGACCCAAGCCGTCGTGCAAGTCGCGTCTCAGGCGCCTCCGTTCCTCCTCCCGCGCGTTGACCAAGCGCTCCCGCGATCGCTGTAAGTCGGCAGTGAGGCGCAGGGCGTAAGCAGCAGCTTCGGCGTGGCGGGCGAGGTCGCCGAGCAGGCGCCTGTCGGCCGGGCCGAACCGCTCGCCTGGGGCGCGGGGAGAGAGGATGAGCTGTGCGATCGTCTCCATACTATAGGCGAGCGGCAGGATGATCGGCTCTGCTCTTGGGCTACCGCGGGCGGCGATGGTCTCGAAGGTCCCGTCATCCCGCTTCAGGGCTATCGCCGCGTAGGGCAGCTTCAGCGACTGAGCGACCGTCTCGACAATGGCCGGGAGCACCGCCTCGGGCGTGGTCGTACCCTTCAGGCGCTGGCCTAAGCATGAGAGCACGGCGTAGGGGTCGTCGCGCTCGCCGTACATCAGACGGTTGACGCCGCGCTGGAACCGCTCCCGAAGGGGCGCGAACGCCACCGCGACAACACCCGTCGCGATGAGTGAGATCAGCAGATTGTCTTCTGCGTGGAGCAGCGCGCCCATGTAGGCAACGAGGAGCACATAGATTCCGACGACGCAGGTGGTGAGGGCGCCATAAACGAGCGTGCGGTTGATGACGATGTCGATGTCGTAGAGCCTGTAGCGCAGGATCGCCATGCCGGCAGCTATGGGAATGCCCGCGAATGCCAGGGGGTCCAGGACATCGAACAGGGTCGGGGCCACCGCCTCGACCGCTGGCGAGACGAGGAACCAGGCGGGGACGACCAACGCGGCGTACGCGAGCCACTTGACCTGCTGACGCTCCTCGCCCCCTGAGCGGCGGAAGCGGGTCACCACGCTGACCGCCGACAGGACGAGGAGACCGAGCCAGAGCGGCAGCATGCCAACGCCGATCATCTCAATGAAGGGTTGCGGCTCCTCGATTCCGAACGGGTTGACGAACCCCGACTCCTGGATCTCGCCCGGCAGGAAGGCGGAGTAGAGGGCACCAAGGACGGAGAAGGCGATGGCAAACCAGACGACGGGCCGCCACCGGCCTGAGACCAGGCGGCCGTCGGGGAAGTAGAGCGGCACGAAGGCGAGGATCAGCACCGCGCCCGGGACCCAGAGCCAGGACTGCGGCCAGACCATGGCCCAAGCCAGGGGCAGCGAGCCGGGATCGGTGAGCAGCCCGTAGGTGGCGTACTCGTTCGTGAGCACGACCGTTGCGAAACTCAACGCGCTCACGAGAAAGAACCAGCCGACCGGGTTGGTGGGCAAGCGCGACGCGGCGATGCCGCCGACCACCGCGCACGCAAGCACGCTCACGAGAAACATGAGGGTCCCCACGCCGGTGCCGTTGACGACGACGAACACGCCGGCGCAGGCGACCAGCCCCGTACTCAGCGCGCACATCGACCAAGCGATCGTGCATAGCGCCCAGCCGCTCGTCGGGATCACCGCCAGTGCCCGCCTGGAGTCCATGTTCCGCACCTTCCTCGCTCGGGAGGCCGAAATCGTCCTCGTCGCCACGAGTTCGCTTCGCCGAAGGATACGGAGGCAGGGAGGTAACAATGGGGCGCACGCAGTTTCATGCTCTTCGGGTTCGGCAGCCCAGACGCGGCTCTCGCGGAAGAGGCTAGGAACATTCTGGTCCCCCGCCCCTTCCGCAGGACGTGCTGTCGGCTTCCCGACCAGCGACCCCGCGCGTTACCCTGCCATCGGCGCCGGGCGACCGACCGCGGTCGTCCTGGCCTCCAGCATCGTATATCCAACCGAAGCTAGCACAGCGCCGACAACCGGGAATGGAAAATCGGCAATCACGTAATCTGGAACAACACCTTCGAGCGGGATAGTCACAAGGATCGCTGGGACGAACGCAAAGATGAGGAACGTCAGGACGAAGCGCGCCCATCGGGGCAATATTTTGACGCGGAGGGTCGCGATACCCAAGAGCGTCGCCCCGATCAGGATGCCTAGGACGCCGGCGAAGCCAAGCCCATCGGAGGCCGTGGGCTTACCGGTAATGCCGGTCAATAGCACGAGATTGATGGAGGCTGCGACGATGGCGACGCACGCCAGGAGCGCTCCCAAGGTCCCCAGAATTCTGGAGCGTCCCTCTAGCCGGGTCCACACCCCAAGGAGGCCTACGCCTAGAAAGAAGATCGCCCCCATGAAGAAGGCCGGCCAGAACCATTCTAGAACCGAGGCGCTCGGATCGGCCCGGTCATAGACCGCCTCGCCGGCCGTCACGCCGATGACGAGTTCTGTCAGGTAGGTCAGGCCCCACAGCAACCCGCCCAGGATCAGAGCCGGACCGCCCCACCGCATTAAGTTCGACGACATTCGCAAGCCCCTTTCGGCTGTCTGCTCGTTGCCTCAACCCTAGGGGCGGGCGAGTCCCGTCGTCACGGGAGTAGGGTCCCGTGTTGGTCGGGACATCGTGTCCCGGTTTGTCCCGGCATGTGAAGCAGAGCTCGTTCGAGAGGAGTTGCCGATACCGAGACCACCAGCACGTATGGTGGGCGGGGTCAACGCCAAGGGCAGTGGTGATGTCATCACCCTTCCATCAGGCATTGAAGAGAGCAAGTGATCGCCGTCGTAAGGGAGTGGAGCTGGCGGTACCCC